>NZ_DAXETW010000036.1:0-58173 GCF_051155795.1 Longibacter sp. | reverse complement strand
TCCTCCTTTTCAATTGCCGTTTTGAAATCGCGCACGGACTGTTCGAAGGATGCTTCCGGGAGACCGCCGTAGACCGTCCGCACGATGGTGCGCGAGAAGAATCCGAGGTCCGCTACTTCACGGTTCCAGCGCGCACGGACGTGGTACGCCGATGCCATGTCCGGGTCGAGTTCGATTGCACGATCGGCGTGATGCTTCACGGCGCGCGATCGCTGAATCTTTTCTTTCGTGCCGGCGGTCAGCGCTACGCGACCCTCCGCGATGGCTGCGGCCAGGTGCGAGTAAGCGAGCATCGAGTCCGCTGCCAGAGCGGCCTTCGCATTCTCGAGCGCCGCGAGATACATCGAATTCCTCTTCTGGTCCGAGTCCGACGTTTCGCCCATGTCGACCCGTGTCAGGGCGAGACGGTAATGAATCTCTGCGTTCTGTGGGTGATCCCGCTTCAGGGACGTGAGCCGACCAAACGCGTCGCGGAACGCGCCGGCATTGCGGAGGCTGTCCACGGCAATGAGTTCCGGCTTGAGCTCGGGGGACGCATCGATCTCGGACGGGTCGGGCGTCTGTGCCATCGACGTGCCCGGAGACGCGACCAAAGCGGCGACGCCAAAGAGAAGGAGGGTAATCAACCGCCCGAAACGGGCAGCGGTACGGTTTAGCATCATCGGAGGATACGGATCAGTGAGCGTCGGATGCACGCTGCCCGATCCGTGATGGGCGACCGACGGATCACGCAGCGATGTCATGGCGGGCTCCAACGCGCGGAATGGCGTCTTGTGCCAGAATGCTCTGGCCAAGCAGTTCGTGCAGCTTGCAGCTCCAGACGCCGGCACTCCGCAGCAACTGCAGCGGGACGGCTGCACCATCCTTCAGATGCAGCAGAAAGTTGACATCATTCAACACCGCCCACCACTGAAAACGGTCGATGTTGTCCAGGTCAATGCTCCGAGAGAAGCGGCCCTTCCAGTTCCATCCCGAAAGTTCGATGTGATCCTCGTGGAGATGGGCGCGGGTGAACCAGAGGCTTCGTCCTGGAAGCTTGCACCGCGTTGACAGGATCGGCTCCGCATCGTAGTTGGAGGGCATGAGGGACCGGGAATGATGAGACGAATGATCGGAGGACCGGACGAACACTGCGCGTTACACCGTTACAAGGAATGTGCCGGGCTTGCCACGACAGAAAACGTTGCCGCATCACCTGCGGTCCACGTTTCGATACTGTGGCGACGCGTACGCACTAACTGGCGGTCACACCCGTCGAAACAGCGTCGTCCACCGGGGGGACAAACATTTCCGCCCCCAGCGGACAGATGAAGCTCCGGTTCTTCCCATTTCTCTGTGCCAATGGCGCGTCAGCGACTCATCTTCTGGCACGATCGGCGGACCGGTTCGTAGTATAACAAACGGAAGAACAGATTATAAACTTCATTTTCTCTGCATTCGGGTTTTTCCTCACAACCCGGCCGTCTTTCGGCGATCAACGCTCTCTGCCGGCCCGTCACGCCCCTCCCCTGTGGCATGCCGATCCGCGGCGATCCGGTCAAGCCGTCTTGGCGTCAGGCATCGGCACGTACAGACGGGCATCGGCCTTCCCGCGCATGGCGTCCCCCAGACGGTGCGCGAGCGTGGTCAGCACGAGGGACAGACGAACGTTGCGTTCTGCGAGGTGGATGGCCTGCTCGACGAGATGAATCATCGCTTCCAGATCTGCATCCGGCACCCGGCGGACGAAGTTTTCGATCACCTCATTCTGATCTACGTTCACGAGGGGTGCCTCCTCTCCGAGCTCGCGATAGAGCATCAGGTCGCGGATCCACCGGAGCATTAGCTGTAACACGGACTTGGCGCGTTCCCGGCCCTGTGATGACACCTCGTTCACCTGGTCGCTCAGCTGGTTAACGTTCCGCGCATAGGAGGACCGGAAAAAGTCGATCACGAGGGATCGGCTCGTCATCAGGTCGTCGCTCTCCGCAAGTTCGAGAGCCCGTGTGTACGACCCGTCGGCCATCCGGGCGAGCATGGCAGCCCGCCCCGAGTCCATTCCCTCTCGCTCCTGCAGTGCATCCTCGATGGACTCCACCAGGAGCGGGTCAAAGCGAAGACGCTGGCACCGGGAGACAATCGTGGGAAGCAGTTGCTCGGGACGACTCGTCGTCAGAAGAAAGACCGTCTGCGGGGGCGGCTCCTCCAGGAGCTTCAGAAAGCCGTTGGCCGCCGACTCATTCATATGCTCCACGTCGGTGATGATCGCCACCTTATACGCTCCTTCGGCTGGGCGGTACGACATCGGGCGCAGCAGGTCCTCGTGCACCCGGCTGATGTGATACATGACCTGCTTGTTGGACGTCTCCGTCGGGTCGTTGAGCGACGGACGGCGGACGTAGTCCACGGCGGCGTACGGATCTTCCCCCAAGCGCTGGATACGCTGGGCAACGTCGTCCTCGTCGGTCCCCTTCGGATACGGAAACAGGACGTGGACGTCCGGATGCACCATGCGCCGCGTTTTCCGGCAGTCAGTGCACTCCTCACAGGGGACGGCCTCGTTCTGCGTGCATTCGAGCGCTCGCGCCATTGCCAGCGCGACGGCACGTTTCCCCACACCGTCAGGCCCGTGAAAGAGATACGCGTGCGCCACCCGGTTCTGCGTAAGCGTCCGGCGGATGGTTTCCACCACGCGATTCTGATCAATGATGCGGTCCCACATGACGGATTGTGGATGGAGAATGGAGGATGGAGGGTTGAGGATTGGACACCCGGTCAATCCTCGACGGTGAGGTCTTGGGCGCGGATGCTGCGAGTCCAGATCGGTTCGCCGTTCACGCCGTAGACCGTCACGGTCAGGATCCGGTCGCGACGCGGTCCAGAGAACGAGAGCATGCCGTAATTGCGCTCGCCTGTGACAAGCGTACCGTCCATGCGGAACGGGTTCTTCTCCCCGCTCCCGTCGTACGCCCCGGCCGTGAGCGGCGAGACCGTGATCTCATACAGCGGATAGTCGAGATCGACGTTCACGTCGGCGGTCGCCGCGGTCATACGGGCCATTTCCGAAAAGTGCCGGTCGCCCGATAGCAGCACGACGCCCTCGATGTCGCGCTCGGCAATCGCGTTGAGCAGGCGTTCGCGGTCACCAGGAAAACGCGCGAGCGTCTCGTGCTCCGTGGACGGATTCAAAAACTGTCCGCCATTCACGACCACCTTGAATGTCGCCGTGCTGCTGGTCAGCCCGTCAATCAGCCACTGCACCTGGGCCTGCCCCCACTGGGTCTTGTCCTCGTCCCGGGGTGCCGTCGTGGGTGACCGGTGGTAGCGGTTGTCCATCAGGAAGAACTCGACATCGTTCCAGGTGAAAGACCCGAAAACGCCGGGCACATCCGGCAGACCGTACGTTAGGTTGGCCCAGTAGCGCTGGAAGAGGTCCAGCGCGGCACCCTTCAGGGGATAGGATCGATCAGAGTTGTTCGGCCCATAGTCGTGATCGTCCCAGGTTGCGTAGTGATGCGTACGTCCGAGCAGCGCCTGCAGCTCGGGGAGCTTCCGCGTATGAGCGTACCGATCGTTCATCGTCGCGGGGTCGGCCCAGTCCACCTCACGGAGATAGGTGTTGTCGCCGGTCCAGAGCATCACGTCCGGGTTCGCCGCCGCAATGGTCTCGAAGATCTCGTACTCGCCACCGTACGGTTTGCCGGGTCGATCGTAGATGCCCTGATTTACGTAGGCGCAGGACCCGACGGCGACGTCGAAGGCCGGCGGGTCGGTTCGCCATTGCCAGAGGGCCTGCGATTGAAACTCAAGCGGATACGGCCGCTCGACCTTCGAACCGTCGACGAACACCTGGTACCGGTACGTGTGGCCCGGCTCCAGATCTGTCAGCCGGATCAGACCGATTCCGTCACGACCCGTGATCATCTGCGTCGTAGTACTGGTGTCCGGGTCGGGGATGACGCCCGCGCGGGTCGTAACGGAGTCCGTCGGCGTGACAGACCAGTAGCGGAGATGGACCGGCGCAGGCGCAGTGGTCTGAACCCAGACGGCCGCCGTTCGGTGCGTCCCGTAGCCTACCATCGGTCCGGCCTGTAGCGCAGGCGGAGCGGTCGCCGGATCGGACGGAACAGCGGTGGTGTCCGAGGTCTGAGCCCGGACCGAGGTCGGGCGCGCGCAAACGAGTGCAACGCCGATCAGGCACGCGGTGAGCAGAAACCGGACGTACGGGCGGAACGAATCCATAGGGGGCGACGGAAGGAAAGGGCACCAGTAGACCCGTAACCTACGACTCGGCCGCCCCACCGTCATTCCGATGACGTTAACCGGACTTGAAAACGACGTGACGAGGAGACGGGACGGTCTTCGCCGATCGGTTCCTTTCTTCTTCACCATTTAAACGGAAACACAGTCGCATCACCCGAGCATATAACGCGGGTGCTTGGATGAGATGCGCAACGGTATCTCTGTCTGACATACATAGTACATCTGGCGTGGTAGCTCAGTTGGTGAGAGCGTCGGATTCATAACCCGGAGGTCGAGGGTTCAAATCCCTCCCACGCCACTGTCCGCTGAATACCAGCGGGCAATTAAGCCGTCCTGCTCATGGTGGAGTGGGGCGGTTTTTTGTTTGTAGCGGCTCATGTTGCATCCCTGCGAACAACGTGCCTGGGGAACCAGCAGGCGACCGGCGCACCTGCAACCCGATGCCGGCAGGTCGGTACGGCATCGTGTCCCCACGACCCGGCACCGAAACTGCTGCTCCGTTATGCCTGACGACCCCTTCGGCATTCGTTCGACGCCGACGCGCACTGAGTCTGCCGGGCCTGCGGGCTACCTCCGAACCGACGCGTCCGGGCAGGCGACATCGACCGGTCAGGCCACGCTCGCCACGCAGCGAAAGGTGCTCCAGCGGTTTGCGGACGCAGAGGATCTCGGCGACCTGCAGTGGTTCTCGGACGCGGAGTCCAGCGGATCCAACGTGAACCGCATCGGCCTGCGCCGCCTCGTCACGGCCATTAATCGGGGGGACGTCACTCACCTCCTCGTTTACCGGATGAACCGGCTCGCTGCGGTTCGGCGGCGACTCGTCCACCTGTACGATGCGTACCTCGTCCCCCAGGCGGTGCCCCTGATCTCCGTCACCGAGCACATTGACACGGATTCCCCGCGCGGCGCGGCAGTGATGGAGATGCTTCGCTCCTTCCAGGACCCGGCCCCACCGCCGACCGATCACGAAGCGCAGCAGCGGTCCCGCGAGAAGCAGCGCGAACTGGCGGCTGCGGGGGCGTATGCCGGCGGCCGCATTCCGTACGGGTATCGCCGGATCGAATCCGCCGACCCCGACGGGGACGCCCGGTTTCTGCGGATTCATCCGGACGAAGCGCGCGTTGTCCGGCGCATCTTTGACCTCCGCCGCGAAGGCGCCTCCCTCCGCCGAATCGCCGGCGCACTGAATGATGACGATATCGCATCCCCAACAGGCGGATCCTGGTACGCTTCAACGGTCCGGTACGTCCTTTCCAATGAGACGTACTTCGGCTACCGGACCTACACGGTGGAGGGTGAGACCATCACGCAGGATCTGCCGCACCTCCAGATGATCGCCTCTCCACGGGAGGACTCATGATCCGCGTCACAGAACCAGCCACTGAAGAAGCATAACGATGCTTCCGAATACGGCGATCCGGTAGAATACATCGGCCAAATCCATGCGCATGTCATCAATGTGTGTGTCGGGGAGTGGGGTATCGGGGGAGGTGCTCGACATGGTCCGTGGAGGGGGTTGGTCGGGGGGAGCGCAGGGGGCCGGCCGGCGTACGTCCTGATCCTGTCGCGCCGGGTGAAGGAGGCAAAAATGCGCCGGCATGCCTCGTGTAGATGAGACGAGAACGCGGTCTCCATCCCGACATCCATCCCTCTCATCCACATCCGGCACGCGCGACGCCCCGCAATCGCACAGAGTCGTCGCCGTACCGGCTCTGGAATCGATCGACCCGCACGTACGTCGATGTCCCGAGGGCGCCTCGGGCCTCCTTCCGACATTCGTTTTTCATCGACGTCAGCATTTTGTTTACTGTATCGGCGCGGCATCGCGTCGCGGACCGGCCCTACTTTCTCTCCCCGCTGCTCATACCGATGGAACCGGACGATCGCATCAAAGCACAGCTCATGACGGAGCGTGACCTCGGCCGCACGCTCGACCGCATGGCGCAGCAGATACTCGAACTGACGGACCCGGATGCCGGCAACGCCGCCGACGCATTCACGCTCGTCGGCATGCAGACGCGCGGCGTGCATCTGGCACGCAGGCTGGCCGCACGTATCCGGGAGGGCGACGACGTGGACCTGCCCGTTGGCGTGCTGGACGTGACCATGTACCGCGACGATATCCGGCTCCGACTGAACCAGCCGCAGATCCGTGAAACCCATATTCCCGTCGACCTCACCGGCCGCCACGTGGTGCTGGTGGATGACGTCGTCTACACCGGCCGAACGGCACGCGCGGCACTCGACGCCCTGATGGACCTGGGCCGACCGGCCTCGATTCGCTTCCTCGTCATCGTGGACCGGGGCCACCGCGAACTCCCCATCGCAACCGACATCGTCGGACGCCGCGTCCCGACCCTACCCGGCGAGGAGGTCCGCGTCCGCGTACACGAGGTGGATGACCGCGAAGGGGTGTGGCTGGTCGAGACCCCACGCCCCCGCGGCGATGATGCCGACTCCGCCTGACCCGCGCACCTCGACGAGCGTCGCCCGTCCCCGTCCCTCCTGAACCTGTTCGTCCGACTCTTCCACTCATGGCTCTCGACGCCCCGGACACGCCTTCGTCCCTTCCCCATCGCCACCTGCTGGACCTGTCCGCGTACAGTGCCGGCGACATCCGCCTCATCCTGGATACGGCACGTGAGTTTCGCTCCGTCCTGGACCGACCGATTAAAAAAGTCCCGACGCTGCAGGGCACGACAGTAGCGAACATGTTTTTCGAACCGTCGACCCGGACCAAGCTCTCGTTCGGCCTCGCGGCGCGACGCCTGTCTGCTGAAACAATCAGCTTCTCCAAGTCGGGATCGTCGGTCAAGAAAGGCGAAACTCTCCGGGACACCGCCGAGAACATTCTCGCGATGAAATGCGATATGGTGGTCATCCGCCACAGCTCGCCCGGCGCACCGCACTACCTCGCCCGGGTCACCGACGCCGTCCTCGTGAACGCGGGCGACGGCGCTCACGCCCATCCCACGCAGGCGCTCCTCGACGTGCTGACGATGTCCGAGCATGTCGACACGTTTAACGGCCTACACGTCTCGATCGTCGGCGATATCACCCATAGCCGCGTTGCGCGCTCCAACATTCAGGCGCTGACGACGCTCGGGGCGGAGGTCACGGTGTGCGGCCCACGCACGATGATTCCGCCGGGGATTCAGCATCTCGGCGTGCACGTCACTCACCGCCTCGAGGACGCCCTCGACCGGTCGGATATCGTGATGGCGCTTCGTATTCAGTTGGAACGGCAGGATGAAGGCCTCTTTCCGAGCCTCCGCGAGTATCACGATCGCTTCGGCATCACGAGCGATCACATGGAGGCGCACCCGGACTTGCTGGTCATGCACCCGGGCCCCGTCAATCGAGGGGTCGAGCTCGCCCATGACGTGGTCGACCACGAACGTGCGATCATCCTGAGTCAGGTGACGAATGGCGTCGCCGTCCGAATGGCCGTGCTCTACCTCCTGGCGCCGGGGCGGTCCGCCGGACTCAACGGGTAGCATGATCGTACCAGATTCGCCCGCCCGACCGGATGCATGATCCAAACGCCACCGGGAGAACAATATCTTTCTTCACAGATTTTATATATGAGAACATGGATGCATCCATGACTCCACGGAGATATGCCGTTCTCGTATATGATTGATCGAGGCCGAACACTTGCCGTGGCCGGACTGACCGGCCGGGTGGATGCATCCGTGTTTTCTGATGCCATGTACGACCTCTACTCTGACGACGAGTGGTCGGAGGGCATGAAGTCGCTCTGGGATCTCCGGTACGTGGATGAACTGGTCATCTCCCCTGACGACATTCCCGCCATGGTCAATGTCGTCGGGTCCCTTCGGGAAAAACTCGGTGACGGGCGAGCGGCGTTCGTGGCTCCTCACGAACCGGTCCATTCCATCGCGCGCCTTATCCTTTTGCGCACGCGCGTCCCGGAACGAGAGCGACGCGTCTTTCGCCAAATCAACGATGCCCTTGACTGGCTGGATGTGAGCCTGCCGGACGACTACACCCCGGGAGCCCGCGCGCACAACGGCTAATCGATTGGCCCATAAAGACTGCGTGATGGAACCGCTTACAGCGCGAACCCGGTCCGCCGAATATCGTGACATGTGTCGGTCCCCTCTTCGATCCTCGCGACACAGTCACGACGCGAACCATGATCCAGCGACGTACCGTGGGCATCGTCGGCACCGGGCAAGTCGGTACGGCGGCAGCGTATGCGATTTACAACCAGAACCTGGCGAGCGAACTCCTCCTCGTCGACCAGGATCACAAGAAGGCGGAAGGCGAGGCAATGGACCTGATGCACGGCCAGCTCCTCGTCGGGCGGGTCACGTGCCGCGCCGTCGACTACGACGCCCTGGAGAACGCGCAGGTGGTCATCCTCTCCGCCGGCGCCAGTCAGGCCTCACCGGATGAGTCGCGGCTGGAGTTATTGAAACGCAATGCCGATATCTATCGGCAGATCATTTCCGAACTGGACCGCCACGCGCCGAATGCTATTCTGCTGATCGCGACCAACCCGGTCGACGTCCTGACCTACATATCGCAGGAGTTGAGCGAACGCCCGCAGGAACGGATTATCGGGACGGGGACGCTGCTGGATACCGCCCGTTTTCGTGCGCTGCTCGGCAACCACTACGGCGTCGATCCGAAATCGGTGCATGCGTACATTCTCGGGGAGCACGGCGACTCGGAGGTCCCGATTTGGAGCAACGCGACGATCGGCGGTCAACGCATCCTGAATGAGACCGTGCTCGGCCGCCCCTGGGATCAAGAGACGATGGACGGGCTGTACGAACAGGCCCGCAACGCGGCCTACGAAATCATTGAGCGAAAGGGATATACGGATACGGCGATCGGGGTTGTCATCGCCCGTATCCTGCGCGCCATTCTGGAGGATCAGCGTGCCGTCATGCCCGTGAGCGTCCGGCCGAACGGCGCCTACGGCATCCACGACGTTGCGCTGAGCACGCCGTGCGTCGTCGGCATCGAAGGCGTAGCCGAACACGTGTCGCCTACGCTTTCTCGGGAGGAGACCTCCGCCCTTCAGGCATCGGCGGACGCGCTCCGTGAGAGCCGGGCCGGACTGGACATTTAGACTTCCCGTCTGGCCAAAACGAAGAGCCCCGGCCGGAGGCGTCCCCCGGTCGAGGCTCTGTATGCGTCGTGCCATGATCATGGCGAGGCGCGTCTTGCCGAGAAGGTACGGCCGCCTTAGATGAGCGAATGAGACTGGCCACCGTCAACGTTGATGCAGGCGCCCGTAATCAGGCTGGCACGCTCGGAGGCGAGGAATGCAACGGTGTCCGCCACCTCCTCGACGCGACCGAAGCGGCCTATCGGAAGGTTCTCAGCGATGAACTCCTTCATTTCCTCCGGCTGCTCCTTCACGCGCCGGTCCCAGCTTCCTCCCTCGAAACGGATCGACCCGGGGGCCACGGTATTGACCCGGATCCCGTCGGGCGTGAGCTCCTGCGCCATCACCTTGCCGAGGCTGATCAGGGCCGACTTCGTCGTGTTGTACAACGAAAGCCCGGCTCCGCCCAGCTCTCGACCGAAGATCGACGAGATAAACGTGATCGAGCCGCTGCCGGCCTCCCGCATGTGCGGAACCGAGGCACGAGCGACGCGCACATGGGACATCAGGTTCAGATCAATCAAGTCCCGCCAGTCTTCGTCGGAGAGTTCCGCAAACGTGCCGCGGCGGTTGCCGCCGACATTGCCAACGTAATGATGCACGGCGCCAAACCGGTCGATTGTATTCTCCACGAGCCGGCTGGTCTCCTCCGGATCCGTGACATCCATCGCGATCGCGAGGACATCGGCCCCCGTTTCATCGCGGATTTCGTCGGCCGTTGCGGTCAGGTCCTCCGCACCCCGTGCGCAGATGGCGAGAGAGCACCCCTCCCGGGCCAGGGCGTGAGCGATGCCTTTTCCAATGCCGCGGCTGGCCCCGGTGACGATGGCGACAGTATCGGTGAGTCCGAGATCCATAAGAGGTCTGCGTTCAATCAGTGGAGGAATGGTGCGGCTGAACATCACCGCATGACTCAAAGGATTGGTCGGGCGCGACTTTTTCCACGACCCGACGTCCTTTTCGTGCAAACTTTGACGCATTACAGCACTTCTTCGGCTGGGTGAACACGATGCAGTTGACAAATTACTGCCCGTTCCGCACCCTTCATTCACCCTCCCGCTAATGCCTTGTCCGACGACGGACGCACCATCCCGCCGGTCGGATGCCGACCGGCGTCTGTCATCTCTCGACCAAATACCGCTTCTGCCGCCCGCCTCATGTCCGACCCGTCCCCCACCGAAGATAACGTACAGGCTGAGAACGTCGAGGACCTTTCCTTCGAAGATGCCCTCGAACGGCTGGAATCGATCGTCGAAACATTGGAAGACGACCCGCCAGCGCTCGATGAGTCGCTCAATGCGTATGAAGAGGGCGTCTCTCTCGCGAAGTCATGCCTCGAGCGCCTTAACGAAGCCGAACAGCGGATCAGCGAACTCGATGTGGACGAGTAGAGCTGCTGCCAACGTAAGGCGATACCTGCTGGTCGACCTGTCCCGCAGCGCCGATTCCGCCGCCGGACCGCATGCCCCGACGTTCCCGTCGGGGCATTTGTTGTCGGTGCCTTCTTCAACCGCTTCTGTATTCACTTACACGCTTTCACGCGCCGTCCCCGGTAGCGCGCAACGGCGTCAGACCCCGATACCTGCAACCCGATCCACGCACTACGTGAAGCTCGCGACATATTGGCCAACAGATACACCGTTCATATAGGAAGGGATTTCGTAACGGGGGACGTTTCTACTTGCGATTGGACGCGGATCCCGTTCACACTGAATACTGGAAAGGTTGTCGGTTCCGATGAATATACCCCGGACGTCTTCAGCCTCGCGATCTCTACCCTTCTCTCAACACCGGAGATGACCTGGTCCTGGCTGACGATCAGCCTGTCTGATGCCCTCATCGTACTCGGCAAAGCTGTCGGCATATACGTCGTGCTCGTCGCCTTCACGCGGCTAGCGGGACTGCGGAGTTTCTCGAAAATGTCGAGTTTTGACTTTGCCGTCACCGTGGCATTCGGCTCCATCCTGGCCGGGACGATCATCACGAAAAAACCGCCGCTCGCGCAGAGCGTCGTTGCCCTCGCCGCACTTTTCGCCATTCAGTACGCCGTGTCCGTCGCCCGCGTGCACTCGCCCCTCGGTCGGACCGTGGTCGACAACAAGCCGGCGCTCGTGATGGACGGACCCGAGATTTTGACCGAAAACCTGAAGCAGGTCCAGATGAGTGAGTCCGACCTGTTCGCCAAGCTCCGGGAAGCCAACGTGACGCGCCTCGAGCAGGTGCGCGCCGTGGTCGTGGAGTCAACCGGCGACGTATCAGTCCTTCACGCCGCCCCGGACGCTCCGCCCATCGATGAGGCTCTGCTGGACGGTGTTCGAGATGCACGTCAGACGTGAGCGTGCGTCGACACCGAACTCCTTTCCACTTCTGCGCTGGCGTGCGCGCTTGGATGCGCCGGTTGCCGTGGTACGCCCGTCGTTACGCCCGGCGTGACGTCGCACGCCCGACAACATATCTCGATCTTTCAATCGTTCCTGTCCCATCAACCCCGATTCATGCCCGCAATCGAGCTTTCGCTTCGCCTTTTTTCTGGCGTTCTACTGACGCTGGCAAATGCGTTTTTCGTGACCACCGAGTTCGCGCTGACCCGTCTGCCGCAGTACGACCGCAGCGAAATGGAGGGGATTCCCGGACTGGAGCGGGCCTGGGAGATGACCCAGGAACTGGAGATTTACCTGACCGGATGCCAGCTCGGCATCACCACGTCGAGTATTCTTCTCGGCATCGTGGCCGAGCCGGCCGTGACGGCCATCATCGAGCCGGCAATAAAGATTCTGAGCCTGGGTCCCGGCACGACCTCCGTCGTGTCCGTCGTGGTGGCGGTGGTTTTCATCAACCTGATTCACAAGATCTGGGGCGAGCAGGCACCCACGTACCTCGGCGTGGAGAAGCCGCTGCTCATCTCGCAGTACGGTGCTCCGCCTCTCTACTGGTGGACGATGCTTACCTATCCGTTTATCCTCCTGGGCGACGGCATCGCCAAGAAAACGCTCGGCCTCTTCGGAGTGACCATCAGCCGGTCGTGGACGGACGCCGAGACCGAAGATAACGGATCCGATGAAGTGGGCAGCCGAACGGAATTGAAGCGGCGGATGGCCGCGCTGATGCGTTCTCAGGACATCCCCGTGGAACGTCGCCAGGAGATCATGAACGCACTCACGATCGGCAAGCGACCGGTAGAGGATATCATGATTCCGCGAGAGGATGTGATCGTCCTTTCGCAGCAGAACTCGCTGGAGGAAAACCTACACATTGCCGCTGAGAACGTGCACAGCCGGTACCCGCTTGTCAACGGCTCTCTCGACGACGTAGTGGGGACGATCTACGCGGCGTCCTTGCTTCGCGACTGGGAGGCGCTCCGCAATGGGGAAAAAACGCTCGAGGATCTTGCCGCATCACCCGTCACGGTGTCGTCGAAATCCGCCATCAGCCAGGTGATCGACTACCTGCAAGAGCGCGAGCAGGAGCTGGCGATTGTGGAAAGCAACGAAGGGATCGTCGGCCTCATCACAATCACCGATGCGTTCGAAGCCATCGCGGGCGACGTCCAAGACCCGCTCGACGATGTCCAAGACGGGCAGATGGCCGCGCGGTTGTAGCCGGCCCTCCTGGCGTGTGGGCTCAAACATCTAAAGGTTACAGAAGCCCCTTGCCTGCTTCACGGCGAGGGGCTTTTTCATTTTAGGACGCACGATCATCGGGGTCCGTAAATGCGATCCAGAACGAGATTCAAATTGGTTTGGGCTTCCAGAGGTCATTCGCCAGATTAAGGCTGGTTATGCCACAGGAATCCCTTCTGGCCTCCGATCTATGACGTCGCTCATCACCAACGCCGGGGTGACCGGCATCCGAAACCCCTTCGCGAGACGTTTCACAAGCGGCTTCCAATATCATGAACCGTCTCGAACAGATCCTTGCCGACCTGCACGATCTTAAGAGTCCGCTCCTCGCCATCAAGCACTTATCGACGGCTCTCCTCGACGACGACATGCCCGACTCGAGCAAGCGCAAGCTTGAGCTGATCCAGACCTCCGCCGACGAGGCGATGGACACGCTGAGGCAGCTTGGCGAGAGCGACCCAGCTCAGCAAGATGCGATCTCCGATACGGACGAACCGATCGACCTTGCTCGGCTCACGCGCGACGTCGTCCGGAGATTCCATCCCCGCGCCGAAGAAAAAGAACAGACGCTGTGCTATTCGGTCGCGAGCGATGCCTGCTACGTCGACGCTGACAAAGGCCTCGTACGAAAGGCGATGGTCAACCTTGTAAGTAACGCAATCAAGTTCTCCCCGAAAGGGGCTCGCGTCGAAGTGCGCGCGGGACGCCGGAAGGACACCGTCTACTTCGCAGTGAGTGACAACGGACCCGGTCTGAGCGAAGCCGACCGCGAACAGGTATTTCAGGCGTTTGAGTCGGCCGGTCCCCACCCCACTGGCGATGAAGAGTCCACCGGCCTCGGACTTTATCTCGTTCGCCGTATCGCGCGTGAGCACAATGGGGACGTCGCCGTCTCTTCGAGCGAAGGAACGGGCAGCACGTTCACGCTCCGACTCCCTGCAACGCAATCCCGCGGCGTGGATGCGTCTTCTCGCGCGGCATCGATGTCCGAGCCGTCCGCTCCGTTACCGAACCGAAGCACTGACCCCGGGGGAGAGCGGCAGGCTCGGGTCGCCCGCCGCCACGTCGGCCAGCACCGATCCGGCTGAGCGTGCTGCACACTGTGGTCGTCCGCGCTCCGGCATCACGCCTCGATCACTATGACCTGACGATCTCTCTTATGCGTCATTTTAGGTCCGCACTCGACATGGGTCATCGCCTCGCGCTCTGGCGCCCGCAATGTCTCACCATCATCCTGGTCGGCCTCCTCGTGGCCCTGGCTCCACCTGAATCCGGCGCACAGGAGCCGACGGCCGAGGCGCCCCGCTCCAATTATGTGCACACGTATGCCCGAACCGGTGAACCGACGGAAACCGTCTACGTGTGGGGCGCCGTCGCGACACCGGGCGTCTGGGAGGTCGAAACGGGGACCGGCTTAATGGAGCTCTTTTCGGTCGTGCAGCCGACCGGCTTCGGTACGGACCCACCCGGAACGGACCGAAAGATCCGGCTGCGCATCCATCGCACGGAGAAGGGCGAGACAGTCGTCGCGCATGAGATGGAGTTGCAGGAACTGCTGGACCGACGCCCTGCAGCACGGCCGTCACTCCAACCGTACGACGTGATCGAAGTCCGAACCATTGAGACGCGAACATTCGGCTTACGTACGATCGGCTCCGTCGTCGGCACACTCTCCTCCGTCGCCCTCCTTGTGATCCGTATCCTGGAATTCTGACGCAGCACCGAAGCAAACCCTGCCACCGGGGCACGGCCGGGGCGAACCTGTGATCGACGTCCCGGTGGCGTCGCGACGGACCTCATTTGTCCTTGTTAGCCGCCATCAAGCCTATGAACGAGCCCACGGATACCGACAGAACGCGCGTCTTTTTGGTAGACGATCATCCCGCGATCCTCGAAGCCATCCGCGATCACGTCGACGATACGCTTGACCTGACGATTTGCGGCACCGCACCTTCCGGCACAGAGGCGTTCCGGGAGATTGAACGCACCGAGCCTGATGTGGTCGTAATCGACATCTCGCTGGACGACAGCCACGGGCTCGATCTCGTACAAAACCTAGACTCCCAGCTTCCCGACGTCGAAATGATCGTCTTCTCGATGTACGACGAGATGGTGTATGCAGAACGGGCGATCCGCATGGGCGCATCCGGGTATCTGATGAAAGACGAGGCTCTCTCCGAGCTGGCCAAAGGCATCCGGGTCGTAAGTAACGGGGAGGTCTACCTGAGCGAGGAGATGGCCTCCCAGATCTTGAACAAGGTGGCTCGCGGCCAGTCGACCGAGCCGGGATTCCCGATTGACGAACTGACCGACCGCGAACTGGCCGTGTTTCAGATGCTCGGTGAGGGACACAGCATCAGCGACATCGAGGATCGACTCAACATCGCTCGAAAAACCGTGGAGGCGTATCGCCGGCGGGCGAAGGAGAAACTCGGCTTCGACTCTGTGTCCGAGCTTCTTCAGTACGCCGTTCAGTGGGCCTCTGCCCCAGGTGACGGTGCCGAACAACTTCGCGACGATAACTAACTCTCGGGGCCGGCACGCCGATCGCCGAACGCGCAATGCCGGCCGTCGTTACACGGCACCTGATCCCGTGGACGCGGGCGCGATGCACCGATTCTGGCCGGTGATTCTCACCACGGGGAGCATGTGTCGTCGGATACGTTATGCGAAGTAGATGCCTGGCGGCGGTATCGATCGCGGACCGCCCGTGCGTCCGTGCTCTCGCATCAACCTCCCAGTTATCGGAGAAATGAAAACGATCAGGCGAGACATCGCTTCGCGGTCGGGTGGTCCGACCGCGCTCGATGATGGGGTAGAGTCCAGACGGGACGATATCGGCGTGGTACTGGTCGACGATCATCCCGCCATCCGTCAGGTCCTCCGCGAAGCCATCGATAACGCGCCCGACATGCGGATCGTGGGAACGGGTGGTTCTGCATCGGCGGCATTACCGTTAATCGAAGAACGGTGCCCCGATGTCGTCGTTGTCGACATCTCACTCGATGGGCTAGACGGCCTGACTCTGACGCGTCGCATCGGGGCGAGGGTGCCTGACGCACGGGTTCTTATTTTCTCGATGTATGAAGCTGCCACCTACGCACAACGAGCCGTACGCGCCGGGGCCTCCGGTTATCTGCAAAAGGACGCCTCTCTCGACAAGGTCATCGCTGCAATCAAGACGGTTTACGAGGGCCGGATCTATCTGACCCCCGACGCACGCGTCCACGTTCTAACGACGCTACTGGAGGAATCATCACAGCCGTCCGGCATGGCGGCCCTGACACGACAGGAGATGGCAATCTTTCAGATGCTCGGGGAAGGCACAGAAGTGCGCGAGATCGCCGATCGCCTCGACTTGAGCCGGAAAACCGTGGAGGCACATCGCCGTCATGCGAAGGAGAAACTGGGCTGCGCGTCGGTGCACGACCTGCTTCGCCAGGCGATTCTCTGGACCCGGCACCCCTCCGCCGGTCCTGAGCCATGAGCCGCGCATCACACGGCCCGCATCCTGCGCCTTCATCCGTTCACATCTTGAGCGCACCGCGCCTGTAGCTTTCAGTGCATGTGGGTCTACAATACGTGGCGCGCAGGATATGGGGAAACCCCGTCGAACCCGGCGACCCGGCCAATCCCGCGCGTGGAAGACGTTGCGTCCAATTCCTCGGTATCGTGCAGATGACTGTGCCAGCGGCATGACGCCGCTCGTGATCTGCTGAAACGCCCCGCTCACCGCATTTATGCAGCATCCCCACGACCGAAATAGCAACCCCGATGCCCCCGGCGACGGGGTACGAGCCGGCGCCCGGGCCTTACCGGAAGATGTCGGCTTTGTCCACGACTGGCTACCGGTGTACGCCGGCGCCGAGCGCGTTCTGGAGCAAATGATCGAGGTATTGCCGGCAAAGAAAGTCTATACGCTCGTCGATCTCCTTTCGGAGGACGAACGGTCGTTTCTTCAGAGTACGCCGGTGGAGACGTCTTTCATTCAGCAAATGCCCTTCGTAGAGCGGGCCTACCGGTATTACCTTCCCTTCGCGCCGCTTGCCGTTGAGCAGTTCGACGTATCGGACCACGATGTCGTCGTTTCATCGAGCTACGCCGTCGCCAAGGGGGCGCTCACGCGGTCCGACCAGCTCCATATCAGCTACGTGCATAGCCCGATTCGCTATGCCTGGGATCTGCATCACGATTATCTCGACCGCGGAAGCGGGGTATCGAGGCATCTGCGCAACCTGTTTGCGCGGCCCATCCTGCACTACCTGCGGATGTACGATGTGTGCTCGGCACCGCGCGTCGATGTCTACGTCGCCAACTCCAATCACGTCGCCCGACGGATCTGGAAACGGTATCGCCGCAAGGCGCATGTTATCCATCCTCCCGTCGACATTGATCGCTTCTCTGTGGAATCCGAGAAGCGAGACTACTTCGTTGCGCTGTCGCGTCTCGTCCACTATAAACACGTCGACGTCGTCATCCGAGCCTTCAATGAGATGCCGGACAAGAAACTGGTCGTGATTGGGGACGGTCCCGAGCACGAGAGACTCGACGGACTAGCGGGACCGAATGTGGATCTCTTGGGGCACCAGCCAGATGCGGCCGTGAAGCATTACCTGGAGCAGGCCCAGGCCCTCGTGTTCGCCGCAGAGGAGGACTTCGGCATCGTCCCCGTGGAGGCACAGGCCTGCGGGACGCCCGTCATTGCCTACGGCCACGGCGGGGCAACGGAGACGGTACGGGCCGGCATCACCGGACTGTTCTTCGACCGGCAGGACCCGGACGCCGTCCGGGACGCCGTGCGTCGCTTCGATCGTCGAAGCGATACCTTTCGGCCCGAAGAAATCCGTGCGCAGGCCGAGCGATTCGATGTCGAGACATTTCGATCTCGCTTCTCGAATCTCGTCCGGCGGGCCTACGGGACCGCTCCGATGTCCGACGACGGCGCGGGCGTACCCAACACAGCGGCCCCATCCGCAGCAATGGCAGAATCCACGGATCGTCTCCTCTAGCGTTGCGCCATACGTAATCACCTGCTCTCCAAACGCCTGAGCGCATCATGGACCTCTCTGCCGACGTTCGCCCGTCCGCGCAGCGCCGGCGAAGTGCCACGGGCGCAGACAGTGCGCTCGAGACGTCGGCCCCACGAACCGACGCGCGTATCGACGGGGGACTGCCGGATCGTCTCCAAGTAAACGGTGCCGTGGACGCGTGGCCGACAAGGATGAGCCTACTCGCGAGTGACCTGTTCGGTGCGTTTCTACTCCTCATGAGCGGTTGGCTCGTATCGCTGAGCCGACCGGATGGCGGCCTTCACGGTACAGCGCCGATTGAAGGGCTTCCCACTGCTCTCCTTCTCGCCGTCGTGCTGGGTACGGGCTATGCGGTGTCCGGGCTGTACCGGCTGCGATTCATGCACCCGGCCACCGAAATGAAGCAGATGGCCAAGGTAACGGTGACCGCCGGTGCGGCGGTCGTCATAACGCTTCTCTTGACCGCATATTACTCCGCCGCTGTCTCCGTGGCGATTCTTACCGTCATCGCCGTCCTACTGATGCCCGTGGCTCGGACGGTCGTGCGTGTAGCGCTGTCGCGTCTCTCGTGGTGGGGGATTCCCTCGGTCATCATCGGGCCCTCGAAGGCTACATCGGCCGTCGCGGAGACGCTCACAACATGGCCAGAGATCGGCCTTCGCCCGGTTGCGCGCCTCATCGACGAGGATCGACGGTCCGCCCCCGAGACGAGCGGGGACGGACATGCGGCGGTGGAGACGGGCCAAAGCGACGGCGCACCCGCGTGGGCTGCTCACCTGAGCAGGGAGCACGACCTACCTGTTGTCATCATGGCCGACGAATCCGCACCGGGCAACGACCAAGCGCGGGAGTCCATGCACTACGCGCGATTCTTCGACCGCGTCGTTCGCGTGACGCCTCCCCACCGCCCCGCGGTGTGGAGGACGGGTCGAGCCGGGAGAGGACTGCAGAGTGATGTGGTAAACGATGGCGCCAGCCATCCAGTCCCTTCTGCCCTGAAGCGCATGGTGGACATCACCGGTGCGGTCCTCATCCTCACCTTGATCTCGCCGCTCCTCCTCACTATTTCCCTCCTCATCCGCCTTGACTCCGATGGGCCGATCCTTTACCGACAGGAGCGCATGGGCAAGACTGGCCGCACATTTACGCTGCTCAAGTTTCGAAGCATGTACGACGACGCCGAGGGTCGCCTCGAACAAGTCCTGAAGAATGATCCGAAGCGACGCCGCGAATACGAAAAGTACCGCAAGCTGAGGGACGACCCGAGGGTCACGGATGTCGGACACGTACTCCGCCGATACAGCCTCGATGAGCTGCCACAACTTCTGAACGTTTTGCGGGGAGACATGAGCCTCGTCGGACCCCGAGCGTACATGCCGGAGGAGCTTCCGAAAATGAAAGGACTTGAGCGTGTCATTCTGCGCACGCCGCCCGGGGTGACCGGGCTCTGGCAGGTATCCGGACGGAACGAACTGACGTTTGAAAAACGAGTCGACCTGGACGTTCACTACGTCCAGAACTGGTCGCCGTGGCTGGACCTGTACCTTCTCATTCGCACGGTTCCCACCGTCCTTCTCGGGGAAGGCGCGGGATAACCACCATAACCGGGCGTCCACCCGTGGGCCTGTCCAGAAGAGCAATTCGGATGTATACGCAGGCGCACCGTGCCCGTGAATTCGATCGATTATTCTGACCTGCAGGCGTTGCGAGATTCATCGCCTCGCTCCTCCTGTCCCGCGAACTGCCTGCACCAATCGACCTGATCCGATGTCGCACCGGAATCTACCCAGTGAGTCGTCTGAAGGAGATGCGTCGCCGGCCCCCAACACTGGAGGCGCCTCGTTCGCCAGCCGAACGCGGGCCGGTCAACCCGAGGACGCGCGACTGGATCTGTCGGGGCTTCTTGCCACGCTCCTGCGCCAGCGATGGATGATTTTGACGACGTGCCTGGTCGTCACCATTGCGATTGCCGGGTACACGTACACGCAGGCGCCCGTCTACGAGGCATCGAGCCTGGTCCGGGTCGAACCCGACGGTAGCGCATCCAGGGCAGTAACGGAACCGATCATGGAGGACGCATCCATCCAGTCGTCCCGGAGCCTCTCCGCTGAGATCGGCGTTCTGCAGAATTCCGTTGACATCGCCCGGCGTGTCGCTGAGCGACTTGCAGACCGATCTGAAGGCAACGCCCGCGGCTTTCCGGCTCTCGAGGGAACCGGAAAGGCCTCCGGTGGGGCGGCACGGCGTATTCTCGACCAGGTCGACTTTCGTCCTCGACCGGACCGAAATATCATCGAAATCACCGCTGAAAGTCGCGACCCCGAGGAGGCCGCAGCCCTGGCAAATCTGTACGCGCAGGCGTACCGTGCCCACAGCCAGAGGCGTGCTCGCTCCAGCCTGAAGGCCGCCCGTGCATTTCTCAACGATCAGGTTCAGGAGCAACGCGAAAAGGTGCGGCGACTTGAGGACACATGGCAGTCGTTTGCACTCAACAACGAACTCGCGCAGCGTGGACAGGAAGGTAGCCGGCTCGCAGCTCAGTATAACGAATACACGTCCCGACGCGACCGGCTCGCGTTCGAGCTCGAAAAAACGCAGACCGAGCGCGAAATGCTGCGCAGTCGGCTCGAAGAGGTTCGTCCGGACCTCGAACAGAGCGTCATTGCCAATCAGAAAACTTCCCGGCTGAGGACGGAGATCGAAGCATTAGAAGAAACAATCGCTCGCCTCCGCGCGGAGGAGGCATCCTACTTCGCGTCCAACCCCGACCTGAAGGGCGACAGCACGCGGATCCGGCACGAATTTCCGGACCTCGCACGTCTCCGCACGCGTGTCGCATCGCTGGAGAAGCAACGGCAATCGCTGACGAAAAGCCTTGTGCGCACAGCATCGGGCGACAGGAGCGAGGGGGTCGATGCGGACCCGATCGGAACGGTCGCAGAGCTCCGCCAGCGCATCACGGAGAAGACGATCGCCGTAGACCAGTTGCAGGCGCAGATCGACGCACTCGATGAGCGAATCGCCGGCTACGCCGCTGAACTGGACGAGGTCCCGCAGCAGCGCGTGCGCCGAGAGCAGATCGAGCGACAGATGCAGCAGGCGCGCGCCTTCCACGAAACCATCAAGAGCGAACTTCAGAAACTGACGGTCGCCCGGGAGTCCGAGCTTGGCTATGTCAGCGTTGTTCGGAGCGCCTTCGTTCCGTCCGCTCCCGTTCGACCGGATCTGCTGCAAAACATCGTGCTGGGTCTTCTACTCGGTCTCGGCTTTGGCATCGGACTCGCCTTCCTTCGCGCCTCCATGAATACCCGCATCCGCAAGCCGGAGGACGTTCAGCACCAGGGCTACAACTTGCTCGGCGCAATTCCGAGCATGGCGCCAGAGATTCGGCGGGACTACGACGGACGTGACTTCATCGACGTGGAAAACCGCACGCTGAGCACGCGCCTCATGCCACTGCTCAACCCGTGGTCATCCGTGACGGAGAACTACCGGCTCGTCCGCGCAAACATTCAGGCTCGAGACGATGCGTCGGATACGCTGCTGGTCACCAGCGCACGGAAAGGAGAAGGAAAGACGGTCACCGCCGTTAATTACGCTCTGACGGCCGCGCTGAGTGGGGACCGGGTTCTCCTGATCGATGCCGACATGCGAAAACCGACCGCTCACAACGTCCTCGGCATGCCCCGCGGCCCCGGGCTGTCCGACATGCTGTCTGACACGGGCGACGCGTCTCGCGCGCCTTCCGATCACGCGGGATTGGAGCTGTCAGGCGAGTTCCCGGAAGACGGGTCTGCGGTGTCGCCGTTTTGCTGGCGTACGCCGGTGGAAGGGCTGCACTTCGTTCCCGCCGGCGAAGCGACCGATGCGCCTGCGCGGACGCTCGAGTCGGATAGCATGCACCATCTCATCGCTTCCGCGCGCAACCAGTTCGATGAGGTCGTTATCGACACACCGCCAACGGAGGCGGCGAGTGATGCCGTCGTGATCGGTTCGCAGACAGAGGCCAGTGCCGTTGTCGTCTCCGAAGCCGAATCGGATGCCCGCGCGCTGCAGGCGGCGGTCCGCTCGCTCCGTTCCGCTCGCGCAAGCGTCGCCGGCGTCGTCGTCAACCGCTTCTGCGGCAACGGGGAGTGGGAAGACGCATCGTTTGCCTCTTCGTACTACGACTACGACGATGAATACGCCAAATACCGCCTGGCGGCGTCTGAACGAACGGAATAATTGGCGCATACGGATGCGGGTCACGGTCCGAACGGCTCCTTCCGGGTTCCTACCGGTGGGGGTCCGGCAACCGCGGCGCGTGCTTCCCTGCGGATGGTGCCGGCCGGTTTTTCGCCAGCACGTCTCGTAGGTGCCGATCCACATCCCGGAGCATGGCCACGCGTGAAAAACGCACCTCTGCCTCTTGCCGCGCCCGTTCGACCAGATCGTCGTCCCTCGCAGTCAGCACATGATCGACCGCATGCGCAAGAGCCTTCGGGTCTCCTGCCGGGACGAGACGACCGGTTTGCCGGTCGTCGATGATTTCATCCGGTCCACCGCCCTTCGTCGCCACGACCGGGGTGCCGGCCATCATCCCTTCGATGATGACACGACCAAACGGCTCAGCAGACGTGGACGTGTGAAGGACTACGTTGACGGCTTTCATCAACCGGGGAATGTCGGTTCGAAAACCGAGCAGGTGCACCCGGTCTGTGACGGCGCGGCGCGCGGCCATGGACCGCAGATGTTGCTCGTACGCATCCTCCCCGAACATGGCGTCGCCAACGAGGAGCAGGTGCGCGCCTGGAAGGTGATCGACCGCTTCGACTGCGACGTGCTGCCCCTTCCACGGCGCCAGCCTGCTAAACACGCCCAGCATCGGCGCATCGGCCGGAATACCGAGGTCACGCCGCAGCGCATCCGGTTCACCGACCGCCTCATCGAATGGCGCGGGGTCGATCCCATTATAGGCGAGGGCCGTCCGGCTCCCATCTCCGCCTGCTTCGATGAACGCCGCACGCGTGGCTTCGGAGTTAACGAGGACGCCGCTGGCAAACAGGTTCGCCCAGCGGGTGGCAACCCACCGATTAAGACGGCTAAAATGATCCTCCGTTAGCAGATCGTGCAAGCACCAGACGAGCGGGGTCCGCGTCCACGCGGCCGCCGGGCCGGCACAGATCATTGCCTTCTGTGAGTTTGCAAAGACCAGGTCATACGATCGAGCGTGACGAGCGATGGCCATGGACACCTTGACGAGTGCAGGTACCGCCGCGACGGCTCGCCTCAGCGAACTCCCCTTTCGCACATTGTGCAGGGCCGCCGGGCCTTCGACAAGATGGACGGGGATGCCACGATCTTCCAGGCGGGGGCGCAGGGGGCCATCCTGGAATAGAAGCGCGGCTGCCGTGGCCTTGTACGCTTCGGCAACGTCGCTAACATACAACTCGGCGCCTCCGAGAGCGGCGGTATGGTCGACAAACAGGATTCGGGGACGGTCCTCTCCCTTCCGTCCCTGGCCTCTCGTAGTACGTGACGTCGGCGGTTTGGTATACTTAGACATATGCTACGTGGCTTTCTGGTAAACGTCGTGCACCTGCCGGGCAATGACAGGCCAGCTATACCGCTTGCATGCATACTTCCGGCATGCCCGTGCATCCGGGATGTGGCTTCGACCGACAAGAGCGAAACGGAGTCGATCGGCCAAAAGCGCCGGTGCGGCATCAGGAACGATGAGGTCCTCGGATAGATCGCCCACCACCTCCGGCAGCCCCCCTACTCTCGTCACCACGGGTGGCGTTCCCGAAGCAAGCGATTCGATCGCCACGAGCCCGAATCCTTCGTGCGCGATCGTGGGCACGACGGACAGGTTCGCCGCTCGGTATGCGAGCGGCAGCAGGTGTTCGGGAACGAAATCCAGAAACTCGACGCACCCGGACAGACTGCGTGCTTCGACGCGGGCCTGAAGGTTGTCTTGCTGCGGTCCGGTCCCGGCGATGTAGAGCTGAACGTCCGGGACCTTCTTGCGCAGGTGCCCCATGGCGTCGATGAGGCGGTGCACACCGGTGCGCTTGACGAGGCGGCGAACCGTCACGAGGATGGGGCGATCCGCCGGCCACCCGAGCCGTTCGCGGGACTCAGAAACCGACCGGCGCGGCTCGAACCGGTCCATCTGGACGCCGCCCGGAACGACGTCGATACGATCCCGCGCGATGTCGTACCGTTCTGCCAGTTCATCGCAGAAGGCGGTGGACAGCACGATGAACCGGGTGCCACGAGCGTACGCCCACTCCTCTACCCAGCGTTTCACCCGCACCTTCCAGGCCGACTCACCTTCAAAATCCGCCTCTCTCGCCCATGGCCCGTGAAAGTGAACAACGACCGGACACCCGTCGGGCGCCTCCGGCAAGGACGCCGTGTACAGCGGAAAGTGCGGAGCCAGCAAGTCTACGTCACAGCCGGAGAGTCGGGTCTGTACGTGTCGCCGGAGCGACCAGATGCGCATGGGCAAGGCGTCCGAGGCCTCGGCGAAGGCCGTGACCTGCGGTGGGGCGTCCGGGAGATTGTCCGTACCCGTGACGAGACCAGAGACGCGTATTCCTTCACCGGGAAGGTGGCGGATCAGGCCGTGGACCATCCGCCCCACGCCGCTTCCAGGCGATTCCGGCAGCCACTCCATTCCAACTTGCAGAGCGTGCATCATAGACATCAGCAGTGTGCTCTGATCGTTTCGACGAACCGGTCTGCGAGGGCCTCGTGGGTGTGCGTGTTCAGGACGTACCGACGCCCCCGGGCGGCCAGACGATTGCGGAGTGACTCCTCCCTGACGAGTCGGCGGAGGCGTTGTGCACACGCCCGGGCGTCCCCTTCGGCAAAGATAAGGCCGCCTCCCGTACGGTCGATCAGGCGCGGGATCTCGCCGGAGTCCGATCCAAGCACCGGCGTGTCAGCCGCGAGCGCCTCCACGATAATCCGTCCGAACTGCTCCTTCCAGTCGGGCTGGGTTTCCGAGGGGAGCACCACCAGGTCGAGACTAGCAAGGTACGGCGGAATGTCTGCATGGTCCACGTAGCCAAGGAAAGTCACCCGGCCGTCGATGCCGAGGCGCGTAGCAAGGCGGCGGAGATCATCCGTGTGCGCGCCGTCGCCAATCAACACGAAACGCCATGGGAGGTCACGGCAATGTGCGAGCGCCTCCAGGCACGTGCCAAGGCCTTTCTCCTGGACAATGCGTCCCACAAAGCCGATGACGACCTGCGCGTCGGGCAGCTCGACAGCGGGCAGTGCGCCGTCTCGCTCGTCGGCGTCCTCCCCGCTCACCGGCTCAAACCGGTCGGGATCGACCGCCGCCGGGATAATAGGCGCTGGACCTGCATACCCCTTTTTTCGAAGCACATCCCGGGCGCTCTCAGAGCCTGAGACGGCGAAATCACTTTCCCGGAACACCATCTCTTGCATCTTACCGAACGGGGGAGGGTACGTCTTCCGGATATTCTGCCAGGTAAAAAAGCCGATCGGGCACCGTGCCGTGAGACGGTTCGCAAGGTAGATCTGCCCGGTCGCGGCCGCATAGGGTTCATGATGGACGTAGATCGCATCCGGGTTGACATCGCGGAGCAGCGAGAAAAAGGTCGTGCGGTAAAGGTGCAGCGGCACGTTTCCCGATAACCAAACCGGTACCGGGTGGAGGCCCCCGTCAAACGCCGGCCACCGCTGGATTGTCTGTTCGCCGTACGCCGTTTCCCAGGTTGACGGCGAAACAAGCGTCACATCCCATCCCGTCTGCCGCTCCACTTCCGCGTAGAACATTTGGTTGATCGGAGTGACGCAGGCGTGACTGACGACCAGAAGGTTCATTCGAATCGATGGGTCTCGAATCGGGATGCAAGCGAGAACGGCAGTACAGTCGACTTATGGAATGACAACCGTCGCTTCACGACCGGGTGCATGTCCGTCCCGGACAGTTGCGTCGTTTGGTGCACCCAGGCGTGCGATCAGGTTGAGGTACCGTCGCGCCATCCGACTCCAAGAAAGCTCGATCGCCCGGTCCCGGGCAGCTGACGCCATCTCCGCTCGCCGGCTCGGGTAGTGCACAAGCCAATGGAGGGTGCGGGTGAGCCTGTCGACGTCGCCAGGATCGGATAGAATCACGCCCGCTTCTCCGTTGACCAGTTCGGCCCCTCCGGTTGTCGACGCCGTCACCACCGGCAGCCCGGAAGCGAGTGCTTCCAGCAGGACGAGTGAGCAGGCCTCGTATCGAGACGGAAAAACGAAGAGGTCCGCCGCGCGCATAAGATCGGGGACATCGTCTCGAAAGCCGAGAAACCGCGTCCGATCCGCGACGCCCAGCTGTTCGGCCTGCTCAGGAAACGGGCTACCCGACGTGTCACCCGCGACCGCAAGGTGAAGATCATCTACGCGAGCCAGGGCAAGGAGGACGGTGCCCAGGTTTTTTCGCGGCGTCCGGATGTCTCCCGCGAAGAAGGCAAGCGGGACGTCTTCCGGGAGCCCGAGCGCGGACCGATCGGCGGACCCAGGCTGAAATGCCTCGAGATCGACCCCGTTGTGAATAACCCGAACGTGCTCCTTCGAGAGACCCTGATCGATGAGTTCCTGCTTGACCTTCTTGGAGACCGCCACGATGACGTCCGCCCGGGGCAGCATCCGTTT
Source organism: Longibacter sp. (assembly GCF_051155795.1). NCBI lineage: Bacteria > Pseudomonadati > Rhodothermota > Rhodothermia > Rhodothermales > Salisaetaceae > Longibacter > Longibacter sp. The sequence continues at coordinate 31,483 of NZ_DAXETW010000036.1, read as the reverse complement.
TTCCACACCGGCGTTGAATGCCGAGTACACGTACTGGTACCATCCGTAGGGGCCGTCGTAAGCGCGCGCGTCATGAACAGGTGAGCATCGCCACGCTGAATGGACGAAGTGGACGATGTTGACATCGACGCTGTACCAGGTATTGCATCCGTTCCCCACCACGATATCAAATGATTCCCCGTTGCGTCTCAGCCACTGCGTCGTCCGCGCTGCAAAGCGGATCCCGCCGGGAAGCGCAGCAGGTTGGTTTTCGTTTGGCATCTGGACGTGGGAGACGTGCGGGTGTGCGCGCAGTTCGGCGTCGACCGTATGGGCGAGGCAGGTCACGCGGTGGCCGGACTCGGCTGCGTGCCGCGCGATTTCAGCGTTTACGCGCCCCTGCCCTTCTCCGGCAATGAGTCGATTGGTTACGATGCAAAGATCCATAGCGTACAGATTGGTCAGCAGATCCAGCGGCACTGGAAACGGTTCAGGCGCGAGCCGGCTTCGGTGATCGCTCGCTGGCTTCGATCGAGGCGCTCGGTGGGCCGGACCCGTCCTTCCGTGCGGCGCTGTACATGCGGTCGAGCGCGCCCACACAGAACCAGAGAAGCGGCGTGGCGACGTAGTGTCCCGGTTTTAGCCAGCTAAAGACCGAGAAGACGAGCACACCGCCAATCATCAGCCCGGCGATGCTGCGCCGTCGCCGCCAGTACGCGATCGCGAGGTAGGCCGTATACCCCAGAATCCCGAGGTACACGAGCCCGCCCGGAACCCCCAGGGCGATGAACATATCCGTCATGTCTTTCTCACTTGAGAAACCGGTCCCTCCGAAGCGGGACGCGGCCAGCGTGACGTAGCCGACGCCGTGACCGAGCGGCTCTTCCATGGTCCGGACGCCGGCGATCCGGAACAGATTGAGGTGAACGGACGCGGGCCCGCCCGCCTCCCCTTCCGGGATCAGGTCGGCCTGACGCTCGATGGTGTGGTGCGCCCGGGTGGTGCCGTCCACCTGGCTGACCTGCGTGAGAATGTAGACGAGCCCGAAGAGGCCGACCGTCACCGCCACGGCAAAGCGGGGAATCCAGGCGCTCACGTTCCGCCCCATCACCGTCCACATGATGCCGGCGGAAACGATCAGGAGCAGCACCGGTCCCCGGGTCCCGGTCAAGAACAGGGCAACGAAGAGAATACAGATTCCCGAGAGGGCCAGGATCGGGGATTCTCTCTTTAGGACCAGAGCGAAGAGGGCGACGATGGCAAAGCCGAGATACCGACAGTATTCCGTGATATTGGCAAAAACGGATAAGGGCCGGAGGTACGACTCGCTGGGGCCGAGCGCCGAGTAGCCAGCCGTTCGATACCACTCGAGCTGGTACTCTGGGTATCCGTGCGCGACCTGAAAGAAGCCGAAGAGAGCCGCGACGCCGGCCAGCGGAACGACGAGGCGTAGGAAGAGCGTCTGTACGAACGCGTCGCTTCCGAAAGCATTTCCGACACAGTACCACAGGAGCGGAACGATCATCAGGCCGGCACCCGCAACGCCGACAAGGAGTCCACCCTGACGGGGGTTGAAGATCTGAGCGACCATGATGCCGATCAGAAGAAGCATCCCCCTGGATAACGGGGTGTCGAATCGGAGCCGGTCGTCGGTAAATGCCGCCGCTGTGAAGAGGATAGCAGCGACCGGGCTGACGACCAGCAGGGGATCCGCCCCGGACCAGGCGTCGAACGCGAGGACCCATCGGCGCAGATCGCCGAGCACCGTGAGGTATCCGAACGTAGCCAGGATCGCCCACCGCACGCTGAGGCAGGCCAGGCCGGCAATCGACGAAAGGGCGACCACGGCAAAGGCAAGTCGCACCTCCCCTATCACGGCGAGGATCCCGAGGGGGATCGCCCCGAGACCCGCGACGCCGTACAGCCATGGGGCCGAGTCCGCATTCGTCGTCGGTAAATACTGCCGGAGAGCGGTCAGCATGAAGGCCAACCAGATTCATGAACCGAAGAGGACAATGAGCGGTCGACAGCCGGACAACGGGTCTATCGGATGATCCGCTGCAGCGTAGTTGTGAGCTGACGAGCAAAATCGTGAGCCGAGAACGCCTGCGCGCGCTTCTGACCGGCGGCCCCAATGCGCCGGGCGGTCGCTGGGTCGTCGAGGAGGGTGCGAAGATGCCGCGCAAGGACCCGTGCGTCCCCGTACGGGGCCTGCAAGCCGTTCACTCCGGGGTCGATGATTTCCGCCGGTCCACCTGACGCCCCGGCAACGACCGGTTTGCCGAGGGCCATCGCTTCGATCACCACCATTCCAAATGGCTCGGCGTCAGAAGCATGAATCACGACATCCATAGCCTGCATCCACCGGTGCACATTTGACTGATGTCCGACCATAGATAGAGAGCTACCGATGGCGCGATCGTGCACCCGACGCTTCAGAGTGTCAGCGTAGTCCGCCTCATGCGGGTGCCGGCCGCCGACGATGACGCCTCGCGTTTGCGGATGCGTTTCGAGAACAGCTGCCAGCGCGTCGACGAACGTGTGCATTCCCTTCCACCGCTGCAGCCGGCCGACCATGCCGACGATCGGACCCTCAGCAGGGAGGTCGAAGTCCCGTCGGACGGAAGTCGGGGACGGCAACGCGTCCGGGTCGAACGTCTCGAGATCGACGGCGGGATGAACGACATGCGTCGGGCGATTGGGCCACAGCGACGACTGCATCTCCGCGACGTGGCGACTGCATGCTATCACTGCATCCGCGGGCTGTAGCGTGACGAGCCGATCCATCCACCCGAGGGACGGCGCGCCGTGCTGATACCATGCGGCCGCACATCCCGCCCATTGGGCCGCCCATCCGCCGTAGATGTGCGCCTTCGGCATCCAGCTGAATATCAGGTCGGTCTCGGTCTCATCCGCAATCGCTGTGACCGAACGAACGGCCCGTAGCAACGCGAACGGCTTCTTCAACCGGCCTGCTTCTACGACGCGGGTCTTGATTCCGCGCTGCTCCAGATCCCCGCGAAACGGGCCATCTTCCAGAAACAGCACGTTCCATTCCGGTCCCATATCGGTGGCGTGCAGCAGGAATCGGTTCAGGAGCTCTTCCGCCCCTCCCCGCCTCGACGCCACCGGCATCAGAACCAGTACGTTCATGTCTGAACGGTCTCGCACAGATGATTGAGGAGACGGTCTGCAATGACATCGAAGGTATAGTAGCGATCGTATACGGCGAAAGCCGCTTCACCGATAGCCTGCCGGCGGTCCGCATCCGCCATGAGGTCGCGGGCGGCCCCCGCAAAAGAGGCGGGCTCGTCTGCCGGGGCGAGACGCGCCGCCTCACCGTTGATTCGCTTCAGTTCAGGGTCGGTCAGCGGGCCGACGGTCGAGACGGTGGGGGCGCCGTGTTGCAATCCCGTCATGAAGGAGCCGCGTCGCGTCGAGACGCCGTCCACGAAGGGCGCGAGGTACACATCCATGGCTTGAAAATGGCGAGATACTTCCTGGGCCGGCAGACACCCCGCCGCATGCACGCGCCGATCTCCCATCGCGTGCTCGAAGTCGGTTCCGTCGGGACCGATGTAGAGCAGCAGAGGATCCGGATGGGCAGCCGTAGAATCCGAGCCGTCGCCGATCGCATCGTACGCGGCCCGGATGTGCGTGAGAAGCCGTGACGCATGCAGCGATCCGAAGACGCCCACCACGGGCGTCCGAGACCCGATCTTGATCTCTTGTCGGATGGTCCGTCGGTCACCCTCTACTCGGGGGATGTTCGATCCGACCGGCAGGTGATGCACGGGCGTCGATGGAAACCACGAGCGGTACCGGTCTGTCCAGGGACGAATGGAGAAAAAGATGCGATCGGACAGCGCCCCAAGGCACCAGAACTGAGCCCGCTGCCAGGTCGTCATCACCCCGTTCGCGATCGATGTTACCGGGACGAAGTCTTCGTGGAACAGCACCGCCAGCTTCATCGATGGGTGCCGCTGTTTCAGGCGGTAGAGGGCGAGAGGAAGGAACGGGTTCAGTCCCCAGCGCCCGTAACTGAATTGGTTGAACTGTACGATCAGCCAGTCCGGCGGCATCGTTCCGACGGAATTGACGATGTCGAGGATGCCCCTCCGAGGCGGCAGCTGGAACGCATTCACCACCTCGACGCCCGGCACGGCGTCGGCCGCATTCTGCGACGTGCGAACACGCACATCCACGCGCTGTCGGAGAGCCGCCGCAAGCCGCGCGGTATGATCTCCGATGCCGTCCGTTGCAGGAGGCATCTTGGGAAAGACAAGATCAATCTGCATGTGCGAGATGCATCGGATTCGCCGAAGCGAGCGTAGTGCTGCGAGCATGTTCAGGTCGCGGTAATCTCGACCACCTGCCGGTAGCTGTACCGGCGCAGGGCCGGCACCCAACGGTGGAGCATGTCGTCGAGCGTCCTGAGACTGGTAGCCAGTTCCTCCGGCGACCGCGCGGGGGCGAGCACGTAGGGGATCAGCATTTTGAAGAACACCATTTCCGGAACGTGCACCTGAACGTCGAATGGGCGGCGCAAGGCCTGTACCTCGCGGGGTGAGAGCGGGTGCTCGTCCTCGTCGCCGTATTTCGGAATCCCGAATCGCCCCGCCAGATGCCGTCGGCACCACATGAGAAGATCACTCCGGGCGGAGTTTTCCAGGAACAGGCCGCGTCCATTCGGTGCCAGCACCTCATCGAGGGCATCGACGAGGTCCTCGAACGGTTCGACATGGTGAAGGACGAACCGCCCGGTGACCTGGTCGAATGAACGGGAGAGGCGACCGATATCCAAAGCGTCTCCCTGCCGAACGGTGACGTCTGCCGCGACGTCGTTGTGTCGAGCGTTCTTGCGGGCGACTTCGACGGCTTCGGGAGACACGTCGATGGCCGTCACATGGGCACCCTTCTGTGCAAGATAAACGGCGAGGTGTCCGGGACCCGACCCGAGCTCAAGGACGTTTTCGTCCTCGACGTCGTCGAGCCTAGACACGAAATGCCGGTGCGTAGGCCCGCCCCGGTCGACGAACGTCGTGGGGTCGATGGTTTGGGGCGAGCGATCGTCCCAGACGCTGTTCCAGTGCTGTCTGGCTTCCGGCCGCTCATCGGCGACGGACGTGAACTGCGCGTTGACCATGGTGGGGGATCGACCAGTTCAACTCGTGACACTTCCGAGAGAGATGCTCAACGGCGCATGAGCCCGTTCGCCGTTGTGACGGTGGATCGGTACAGGTCCATGATGTTGGATACAAAGTCGTCCATGGAGAATCGGTCCCGTGCGATGGCTCGAGCTTGCTGCCCCATGGAGGCTGCCCGTTCTGGGTCCAAGGCCAGCCGGTCGATGCATTCAGCCAATTCGTCGACGTCGCCGGGGGAGACCTGCAGGGCAAACGGATCGCGCGCATATTCCGAGATGCCGCCGACCTGACTGGCGATGACAGGTCGCCCGACGGCGGCCGCCTCCAGCGTCACCAGCCCCGCCGGCTCATGCCAGAGGGACGGCACGACCACAGCTCTCGCCTGCTCGATCAGCCGGTACACGTCGGCCTCCTCCACCCAGCCGTGGAAGGTAATCCGGCCGGTGAGACCAAGGTCCTCTACGAGAGCCTTCACCTTCTGCATGTAGGCGATGTCGCCCGTCCCCGCGACGTCGAGGAATACCGGAACATCGGTTTTCGGCAGTGACCGAAGCAACCACTCCACGCCCTTCTTCGGCTCGATGCGCCCGGCGAACAGCATCCGGGGAGGATCCTTGTGCTGCAGCGGAGCCGGCGGCCGATTCAGGTCCGGCGCCGGGGAGTGAATGACCTTCAGGTGGTCCGGCATGCAACCCGAACGGATCATGCGCTCTTTCACGAAGCGGCTTACCGTCGCAGTTGGGATCTTGGCCGCAAGCTCATGCTCCGTTTCAATGCGGCGGAAATTGTTGACCACGTTTCCCGGTCGGCGGCTTCCGCAGTGGTCGATGAGATGGCCCCAGAGGCATCCGGATACGCTGTAATCGCGGTTACACGGCCTTCCGGACCGCTTCAGGAAGCGGGAGCCCGAGGGACAGGACCCTTGGTTGCCGTGCATCGTCCGCACCGTGGGTACACGATGCTCCGGCAAGTGGCGGATGCGACGGTGGAGATGAAGCACATCCAGCCTTCGTTGCTGGGCGGTCTCGAACAGATCCACGTCTCCGTTCACCTCGCGCACGGACGGCAGGTCACTCCCCTCACCGTTCCGGCACAGATACTCCACGTCGTGCCCGATGTCCGCCTGGGCGTTCCCCAGACGACGCACGTACGAGGCGATCCCGCCTCTGGCACCGGGTTGATACGTATAGTGACCGATCTTCATGGAACGAACGTCTTGCCGTGAGATCCCCATCCACCACACGCCGCGTGCGACTCATGCCGTCCAAGTAGCGTCCTCCTCATAGCCGAGCTTCAAGAGGAGATCGTTGTATCGGTCCTTAAAGGCGCTCACATGCTCGTCCGTGAAGTGGTTTTTCCAGTCACCAGGAACGCCTTTCCGAAAGTGGCTGGTGACATCCTCTTCGCCTTTTTCGCGTCCACCGCTCAGCCGTTCGAAGCTCTTTTCTTCTAGAATGGTTTGAAGGGTTTCAATTGGCAGCGTTGGCCAGGAGTCGACACGCGGCGCCTCCTGCGTGGACGGCAGAACGTGCCGCCCCCGGTACAGCCACCGGTTGACCGCCATTGCAATCGATTTCGTCGTTCGATCCATCCCGTACGTCTGGGAACGGTCAAGCATATTCATGAAGGCAAAGATGTCCCTAAAGCCGGACTCCGGGCTCGGACTCAGCGCTTCGAGATGTACCTCCATAACATCGCGTCGATCGTAATCCCACGTGTACATGTCGTCGAACGTAGGCTCACTAAACACCATCTCCCGCATCAAACCCTCTTCTTTCGACATGGACTGCAGCCGGTATCGATGCTCCACGAGTTTGGGCCAGTTTTCCGTCGGATGCGAATGAAGGTGCGAGAAGTAGGCCGACACGAGGACGTCGCGCGGATCCCGCACCACGTGGAATGCCCGCATCGGTGGTAGATCGCGAACGTGGTCGACATTGGCGTTCGTGTACGCCAGCACGTCGACATCTCGTTCTCTCACGAAGTGCCCGAGATCATCGTGGTCATCGAAGTCCGCAGGTCCGTGCACGATCTCGAGATGCTGCCCTAGGCGAAAGCTGGCCTCCATTAGAATCTCCGTGATCCAAGAGGTGGCGCACTTATGGTGTCCAAAAAAGACGCACACCGGCGGATCGGCGGATCGATGGGGTGGGGATGAGGCAGATGCTGATGCTGCTGCGGGAGGGGTGGCGGAGTCGGCGTCCATCGGGGGCTTCTTATCTTCGGGCGACGCAAAGGATGGAGAATGCGGACGTTCGTCGTACGTCAGCCGGTGAACGGCACCTCGGTCAGTGAGCGAGCCGTTTGCTCGGAGCGTTCCCTGTCGTACACCGGAGGTAGCAGCGACGCAGTCGCCGGAGGGCGACTTTCGCGTAGCCGGAGCAGACGGTCAATCACTGGATCGACGTCCCCCGTCGGGACGACGTATCCGTTTTCTCCTTCGACCACATACTCCTTCATCCCGGTATCCTCCGTGACGATGACAGGCACGCCGCAGGCCAATGCCTCCACCGGCGCGTATCCGAAGCCGTCCTCATACGTCGGATGCAGGAATACGTCCGCCCGGTGATACGCGGGCAGCGGATCGCCCGGCGCCAGATGAATACGCGGGTCGCCAAGCCGATCCTGCATGTAGGATCGCATGCGTCGGGTGGTCCAGTTGCCGACAAGAATGAGTTCGCGATCATCCACTGGGAGACGCTCGAATGCGTCGAGGAGCAGCGGAATCCCTTTCGTCGCCTCCATGCGTCCGACGTACACGATACGGAAGGTGTCGTCGTGCGGTCGATCGGTCGGCGGCTTGAATCGGGGGTGAACGTGCAGGTAGTGCCGCCGCAGGCGATCACCGGGCACACCGGCGTTCAGGAAGGACCGTCGGACGTACTCGGAGTGTACGTAAATGGTATCCGCAACCTGGTATTCACGGGCCGTCTTCCGCTGCTGTGCAGCATTGAGCCAGCTATCCCCGAGACCGTGATGTTCGTTGGCGAGGCGGTGCCGCTCCCGTACGTTGTCGACATGACTGTTGGCCGCGACGAGCTCGAGGTGGACGGCATCCTGTTCCTTCACGGCCCTGAACGTCCGGAGAGCCTTCCCCACAAACCCCATGAACCGGTCCATTCGGCGGTTCGCGGAACACTGCACTTCGACCAGGCGGCGGGCCATATGGCGATCGAAGAGTTCATTGGTCAGAAAGCTGCGCCAACCCGGGCTGTATCGGACCGGCGTATACGCGATCAGCCAGTTGTGCCACCGCCGGTCTTCGAGCCGGACACCCGCATCGTCGCCAGACCTGACTGCCGGCGCGTAGTATCGCAGCAGGCGATCGTCCGCACGCGACATTTCAACGAGCTGTGCGAAATGCTGCCCCACGCCGCCCTGGCCGTACGACGAGTTGCAGGCAATTACGCGCATGAAGGGGAAAACCTGTTGTTAGGGGTTTCAGAACATTGGAGCGGACGAAAGGCACCGCGTCCGTCACCGCCCTACAGGGTTGGATGACGAAGCAGGATGTGATGCATCCTTTTTCGTCCTTTCGATGGTAGATCTGGATGATGCACGGCCGCTCCTCCCGCACACGCACTCAGGGCGCCTCAACGATCGGGCGCTGAAACGGTACGACCGGGTCTTCACCGGTTTCGGCCTCAATCACATACCGGAACTACCCCGAAGAGGACGTGGACAGCGCAAGGGAATCCGTGAGCCGCTCCCGCGTGCGAGCAAGCAGCCGGTGCTTGACCGTGTAATGCGGCACGTCGCGGTGCCGAAAGCACTGGTACCGCCAGTAGAGCTGCCTGACTAGAACACCGGCGTGGTGCAGCGGAGCAAGCGTCTCCCCCACCCGCTCGTACGCGTGTTCCTCCATGATGGGACGGCAAATCGCTTCAACCACGGCGACCTGCCGGCCCGACAGCGCGTCGGTCCACGCGTCCACACGCTCGTCCGTGATGGCATGCGTCGCCTGCGTGTTGTAGTCGTCTTTCGCGTCGTCTTTCATGTAGCGTCCGGCCTCTCGATGAAAGTGCAACATGCGGGCGCTGTACGGTTCGTCGAGAAAGGCGCATAGGGAGCGGACTTCCGACTCGGGCCGCCGGACAAGATCCTCGTATCGGAGCCTCGTTCGCTGAGCTTCAGGCACGGCCTCTCGCAGGTGCGCGCGCCCTCGGATATCGTACTTGCGGCGACTCAGCGCATTAAACACCGCATCGTTCGAGAAGAACGAGACGCGTTGCATCGATGCGACGCCGGCGCGTGGATCCCGGACGATGTACACGAAGCGAGCGTCCGGAAACATATCAACAAGGACATCGGCGTAGAAGAGATTCCCCGGCGTCTTCTCCCCCCAACGGTCGGCGTCGTGTCGTCGCGCCCAGGCCCGGAGTGCACACCGGAAGGGACGACGCAGGTCTCGGGGACCGTCGAGGATGTGGTCGCGCAGGGCTCGCAGGTTAACGCCGCTCAGAACCTCCTTCCGGTTCTCGAGGAAACGGTCCACGAAGAGGGCGTACGCGGCCCGGCTAAGCCCCGGTGCCCGCCACGCATCGATGGGAACGTCTGCAATGGAGGCGTCGAGATAGATGAACTCATCGGGAATGCCAATCCGCGGATGTGCATTCAGGATCAGGCGGAGGAGCGTGGTCCCGGAGCGATTCGCGCCGACAATGAAAATCGGGGACTCCACAGTCCGGTAGGGATTCGTGTTTCGGAAGAACGTCGCACTCAACAGCAGGGGCATCATGAGCGCACGAATACGTCATCGCCGCGGTCCAAGTACTCCAGGCCGTGCTCCGCGAGCGAGATCTCGATCATTTCTTTCTCCTCCCCGTAGCGGGCGTCCGCATACCGGGCATTTCGGCCGGGAAGGTGATACACGCCGAAGGCGTCGGAAAAGGCGACGTTCAACCCCGCCTTCTTGCAGCGGTAGAAAAACTCCCAGTGTTCCCCCGTCGGGCTCAAGTCCGGGTGCCACCCGCCCACCACATCGCGAATCAAGCGGGTGCGAGCAATGAAGAAGTTTAGCGTGAAGTCGCACCGGTACGGTGCCTGTCCCTCCCGGGGACGCGGGCGAATCGCAACCCCCCCGTCGATCTCGACGAGGTTCGCCGCCCGCGCCGACACCGTCCACGTGTTTTCGTACCACTCGATCGCTTCCTGCACCCGCCGAGGCAGAAGCGTCGTCGCGTACTCTTTCTCCTTTTCGAGAAGATAGCCGCCGAGGAGGTCGAGGTCCGAGGCAATCAGTTCCCGGTACGCCGTGCCAATATCGGTCTCCTCGCCATACACGAAGTCGTCATCGTGAATCACGAAGTAGTCCGTTTGCACGCGGCGAAGTAGCTCGTTGCGCCCGGCGGAAACCCCGATTTTGTGAGGCAACACGACGTATTCGTCCACGACATCAGAGAAGGCATCAAGGGTGCGATCCCGGGACGGAGACCGGCTATCGTCGGCGACAACAACGGGGCACCGATCGTAGTCGTGCGCCCGGATCGATGCGAGGAGGCGCGCCAGACAGTCCGGACGCTCGAACGTTTTGATGATGAGGGATACGTCGGTGAGGGGATCAGCGTCGTGCTCCATGAGTCGGGCGTCTACGAGCAATTCGAAAGGGAATCGCCGAGAGCTGGGGCCGGTCAGGTCGTCCCACCGATCGGTTCGCGTCCGAGCACTGAGCGAAGGGTCGACACGGCTTTCCAGGACCGGCTCCCCTCGATGGCGCGAAGGCGAGCCTTCATCGGTTTGGCGTTACGAACGAGGCGGTAGTTGTCCGCCATGCGTTGGACCGCACCCGGCTCGTACCGCGGCTCGGACGGCGTCCACGTACATCCGAGGGCGCGTGCCTGCCGTTCGGCATAGCTGTCCCGGGGCGGTGCGATCGACGGCTGAAAGCCTGCGAGTCTGAGGATGCTGTTCCAGAAGTGCACGAACGGAGAGGAGTTAGCGCCCACCTTCTTCTCAATCTCCTGGCGGCGATCCGGCACATAGAGCGACGGAGCCTCCTGCCACGGGACCGGGTACGCGTACCGTACCGGTGCTGCCACGTCCATGCGGCCGTGCTCGCGAAGCACCTTCGTGACAAGGGCCGGGCCGGCCTCTCCCCACGTCACATCGCCTCCCATCTCCCCGGCACGCTCCATGCAGTCCCGCATCACCGTGCTGCCTGCGGGAAACTTCAGAATCGCATTGCAAATCGATCCGTCGGTCTCCCACCCCGCGAACACGTCGACCTCGGGGACGGCCTCGCCGGTGTACAGAATATCGGCATCGACCCACCACCCGCCGCGTTCGTAGAGAAGACGGTACCGAAACAGATTCGAAAATGCGGCGACGTTGCCCTGACCGATCCCCTTCTCGTAGAAAAATACGTCGTCCTCGTCGTAGAGCTCGGACGCGTCTCGCCGGACGACTCCGTCCGGCACGGTAAGGTCGGGATCGAACGTGTAGACCTCGATCGAAGCACCTCGCTCGACGAAGGACGTGAGACACAGCGTTTCACGGGGGCCGAGCTCGGATCCGTACCAGAATGTCTGAAAAACCGGGTCGGACATGGTGACCGAATGGTTTCTGTACGATCAGACGAACCTCCGGGACGGGCGGCGAACCCCGGCGCCGAGTGCGACTATGCGACCTCGTACTCATACTGCGTTCGGTGGTAGTCCCAGAGCTGCCCTTCGTGGTCAAGCAACTCGTCGTAGGTTCCCTCCTCGACGATGCGTCCGTCTTCCAGCACAACGACCTGGTCGGCGTTTTCGATCGTAGAAAGCCGGTGAGCGATTGCAATCACGGTCCGCCCGCGCATGAGCGCCTCCAGCGACTCCTGAACCCGTTGCTCCGAGATGCTGTCGAGATCGCTTGTTGCCTCGTCGAGGATCAGTATCTCTGGGTCTTGCAGGAGCGCCCGTGCAATCGCCAGTCGCTGGCGCTGCCCGCCCGAGACGCGCACGCCCTGTTCGCCCAGCACGGTATCGAACCCCTCGCTCATCTCTTCGATGAACGCGTATGCATTTGCCCGTCGGGCCGCGGCACGAACATCTTCCTCCGTCGCCTCCGGGGCGCCGTACGCGATGTTGTCTCGTGCCGTCGTGTTGAAGATGTGCGTCTTCTGACTCACGATGGCAATCTGCTGACGAAGCGTCGTCACGTCGAACCTGCGCAGGTCCGTCCCGTCGTAGAGGATGCGACCCTCCGTAGGATCGAAGAAGCGGGGGATCAGATCGACAAGCGTCGATTTCCCCGCACCCGACGCGCCCACAAGCGCGGTCGTGGCGCCCTGCTCGAACCGGACGTTTATATCCTTCAGGACGGGAGCATTTTCCTCGTAGGCGAAGGAGACGTCGTTGTAGATAATCGCATCCCTGAGCGGGGCGGCTGGTTGCTTCCCGTTTTGCAGATGCGGCTTCTCATCGGGACGGATCAGGTCGGCCACGTTGGATAAGGCCGCACTGTTCTTCGCCCAGGTACCGCGCTGGCTGTTGATCGCGTGTATGTTCGGCATCATCCGAAAGAGCGCGAACAGGAAGGTCAGCAGGAAGGCCATGCTGAGCACGCCCTCAAGGACGAAGTGCTGGACGGCGACGACGACCAGCAACACGAGCACCGTGCTGACCACGGCCTGAGAGAGCGGCTGGATGAGGCGACTCTGCTTGTTGGTGCGGATTACGGCGTCCGCCGACGCTTCCGCCGCGGCGTGCAGTTTCGCTCGTTCCGCATCGCGCATGGTGTAGGCCGTCACCGTTCGAATGCCCGTAATGAACTCAGCGATTCGATCCGTAAAGCTCGCGTTCGTGCGCGTGATCTCTTCCCCTCGCGCCCGGATCCGCCGGAGCAGCAGCGTGAGCGCCCCGGACAGAACCGCGAACGCAGCGATAGCGATCAGGGACAGCGTCCACGAAATCCAGAACATGAGGGCGAGGTACATGAGCATCAGCGCCCCTTTGGTAACGAATCCGAAGAGGGCCGTTAGCGCTCCGGCCGTCCGCGACACCTCATTCGTGACGGTATTCATGACGTTGCCCGTGCGCGTCGTCGCATAGTAACTGAGTGCCACACGGGCAAGCCGATCCGTCACCCGTCGGCGGAGGTCTTCGACAATCCGCGCCCGGCTGATTGTAGTGTAAACCGACGAAAGGTAGCTGAGTGTGGACCGGCACCACGTGGCGACGAGAATCAGCGCACAGATGCGGTACATGCGCTCGACGTTGCTCCGCCCGGCCCCGAGGAGCGCCGTGTCAACCCACTCCACGCCCGTCTGAAACGACGCGGTATCGTCCGTGATCGTCTGCAGAAACGGCACAAGCATGCCAATGCTCGCGCCCTCGAACACGGCCGCTCCGATCGAGACACCGACCGTCAGCGTGATGGGGACCCAGTGTTTGCGAAAACTGGGGAAGAGCGTTTTCCCATCACGGGATAAGATCCGGGAGGAAAGCGGCATGAAGGGGGCGGGCGGAGAATACGGGCCTGGGAAGATAAGAAAACCGCTCGCCGTCTGGCTTCACGGTCCGACCCCTATGATTTCGATCCCGGCACGAGTACGGTACCGTCTTTGGATGATCCCCGACCCCAGTTCTGGTGGGGCCTTCACGTCGGTTGTCCGAGCGGAGGCCGGGACCGAACGGCTTACATCGGCGGTTGGACGCGAGGAGCGCCCGCTGCATACCGCTGTATCAGATGTAATAAGCAGGTGTGTCCCCCCCGGATTCCGGATTTCGCCCCACACATCTCCCCCCATCTCCTGTATGGCTCGTACGCCATTCTCGGAATAGCACACGGGTACAACAAGATGAGCGTCCGACGAACAACACATCGAAGCGCCGGCAACCTGTCCTCCGGCGGCTGGACCGAAACGCTGGGACGGATTGGGTACATGGCGAAGGGCGTTGTGTACGCGATCGTCGGCGTCTTGACCGCCCAACTCGCGGTCGGGGTCGGCGGCTCCACAACGGGCAGCACGGGGGCAATTCGAGAGATCGGGGCGGCGCCGCTCGGTCAGATCGGCCTGGCCTTGACGGCGATCGGACTCGTGTGCTATGGCACATGGCGCTTCATCCTTGCAACCATGGACCCTAAGCGAGAAGGGACAGACCCCGAAGGGCTCGTCAAGCGAATCGGCTACGTCGTCAGCGGCGTCGTCAACCTTATTCTGGGACTGTTCGCCGGACAACTTCTGATCGGAACCGGGTCGGGAGGTGGCTCCAGCAAGACCGGTATGACTGCTGAGCTGATGAACCAACCCTACGGGCTGTGGCTGGTCGGGATCACCGGATGCATCGTGGTCGGAGTTGGCATCTACCACTTCTACCGCGCTGTGAATGCCACGTTCATGCGCAATTACAGCGTCGGAGACATGGATGCCGACACCCGCCGGCTCGCCAGACGCATCGGTCAGTGGGGACTCACGGCCCGCGGCGTCGTCTTCGCCATCATCGGCATTTTCCTCGTGCGGGCCGCCCTGCAGCGAGATCCCAGCGAAACAAAAGGCCTCGGTGGTGCCCTGGACGTTCTTGCGAGCCAGGCGTACGGTCCATGGCTAATGGGCTTCGTCGCGGTCGGGCTGATCGCGTACGCCGTCTACTGCTTCTCGTACGTTCGGTATCGCCGATTCGCCGAGCCGGCCGGATAGCATCCGCTCTCCGTTTGTGCCGTACCAGGGAGAGCTATGACAACAAAGCGATAGGCGGAGATCATCGTTCGATCTCCGCCTATCGGTATGTCGGGCGGCCCCGAAAATGATAATGCAGCTTATGTCGCTGGCGGCAAGTCGTCTCCTCCGCCACCGAGAGGCACATTGGCGAATGCACGACGAGCGCGCCGTCCGACCGACCGCGTTTCCACTCCATCGCTTACGGCACCGATGGCGCCGCCGAGGAGCGGGAGACTGCGCGATCCGTGGTTGGCGCGTCGCACCGTCTGGTACCCGAGGCGAAACGCCTGCTCTCCGAGGAAGCGGATCCCGCGCTCCCCCAGCTTCGTGGTGAATCGTTCGATGAGGCCGAGTGCCTCGTCGTCCGAGTCGTCCGCGTCACGCACCGAACCCTGCGTATCGGATGAAGACGGTACAGTGGCGTCGGTGTTGTCCTGCACCTCAACATCTACGTCATCCCTCGATGCCAATACACAGCGGATCGCTTCCCTGCGAACTGTTTCATCACGGGGATGGTGATCACACAGCGCTGCAAGCGTCGCGCACATATTAAACTGGATGAGCAGGACGCCCGCTATGTTCGATGGGACCGTCACCGGCATCGTGACGTAGCCCGGCAGTCCCATTACGAAACCCGTCGCGCCACTGAGGACGATCGCGCGTCGAATCGCACGGTTTTCTGCCGTGTCTCTATCCATGGTCTGCCTGAGCCGGCGCGCCTCATCTGCCGGCGTGCCGACAACCGGCAGGCCTTCGACAGACTGATCATACAACGTTCTGAGCACTCGTAGATACATGATGGATTTCCGTGTTGGAAAAAAGGATGATGCCGTGCGTGACCGTCGATTCCTCACACGAAGCAACGGGCGTCCACGTGCCGTGACCGCAACCGGCGGACGGGACCGGGTGGAGCGTCACCGCCCCATCAGTATCGCGATCGGCCGGAGCGGCTTGATGCTGCTGCAGAAGATTTTCATGGTCGCCATCAGGGGAACGGCCAGCAGGCCCCCGGCGATGCCCCAGACCCACGTCCAGAACGTCAGGCCGATGAAGATCACGATGGGGTTGAGCCGTAGCTGCCATCCCATGAGAGCGGGCGTCACAAGGCTGCCCTCGATCCCGTTGATCAGGAGGTAAACGACCGGAACGAGCAGAGCGTAGCTGACCGCTTCAAAGCTGACCAGAGCGACGATCGTCACGATGACCAGGTTGACGAGGGGACCGAGATATGGAATAAAGTTCAGCAGGCCGCCCATCGCCCCCCAGAGTACCGGGTTCGGCATACCCAGGAGGTACATGGCTGCGGTCAGGGCAACGCCAAGACCCACGTTGATCAGCATGAGCGTTGCCAGATAATGCGTCAGATGATCTTCCGTGCGTCGAATGATGCGAACGGCGTTGCGTCGATGCCGGAATCGAGGCAGCACCGCGACGACTTTGCGCAAGAAAAGGTCGCCGCTTGCGAGCAAGAAAAAGAGCAGGAACAGCATGATGAGAAGGCCGGACACGAATTCCTGCGTCTGATTCATCAACATCTCGCTGGCAGACGACTCCTGCACCTTGACCGTCCGCGTGGCTCCTTCCCCTTCGACCTCCGTGGCCTGGTTCACCTCCTCTGCGGCCTTCTGCATCTTGTCCAACGGCTCGGTCAGCCCCCGAAGCTTGTACTCCGCCACCTGAAGGTCCCTGGGTGCCGACTCGACCCACTCCATCGCCGGTCCCGACAAATAGTATGCGCCGCCCCCGATGATGCCCGCAAAGCCGAGTAGAACAAGCGCGGCCGCCGCCGGAGTCGGTAAACCGATCTTTCCGATCCATCGCACAAGTGGCGACAGGAGCCGATCGAGCAAGTGCGCGACGATAATCGGGATGATGAACGCGGCGGCGGCGTCCAATGCAAAGACCAGAGCCAGAACGAAAAGACCGATCACGGCCGTCTGGACCGCGCCGAGAGAGTCTTTTACGGTTCTTCCGAGAGAAACAATGTCTGGAGGCGATGACGCATCGGTCTTCGTGCTGGCCTGCGCCTCGACGGGTGCAGAATTCGCGGGCTCCGAGGATTCGTCGGTGGAAGACATGTACGCGTGTTAATGTACGGTGACCACGAGAAGGAGGCGCAGTCCCTGTGGTCTCGGTCGGGTCTCCAACCATCCACAGGCGACTGCGCCCGGTATTTCAATTCAAGATGCATGGGAGCCCGCGCACCGACCGTTCCCCGGTCGCCCTGCACGCTTTCCCGGTTCGGCCTACACGCCTCTTCCCCGCGCCAGGTTGACGATCAGCACGATGAGTGCAATCACCAGGAGGATATGAATCAAATTCCCGCCGACGCCCCCGATGAAACCGAAGAGCCAGAGGATTAACAGGATGAGGAGAATGGTCACTAACATATCGGTGGTGCGCTTTATGAAAGATCCGTCGTCGTGGAGGGCCGCAAGCTACTGCTGTTCAGGGCGGACCCGGCCCGCGAACGCGTGACGTGGATCACCGCCGCATACGATGGACCGCATACGATGGACGGCGACCTGTGCCCGCTCGCGGGTCCGGACACCGTCTACTTCGCCATCTTATCGAGCTTACGCCGAACGTCCGCTCGTGCCTCGCCGGTTTTTTCCTGAATGTGCCCGGCCAGTTGATCGAGCTTCCCCTCGTACCTGTCGAGGTCGTCGTCGGAGAGAACGCCCCAGGCCTCCTTCAGCTTTCCCTTGAACTGCTTCCAACTGCCTTCGGCTTGCTGCTCGTGTGGTCCTGTCATTGCGTCGAGCCTCTTTGTGAGTGGTCGTGCGCGTGCTTGCACAGAATGAATGCGCGCAAAGAACGGGGAACTGTGGTCGCGGCGGGTCGCGATGCGACCGATCCGCCCGTTTGTTCTTCTCCGTGCACAGGGCGACAGGAATGATCGTTTCTTTCACAGCCGCAATGGCTGTTACATATTGGTGAATGTAAATAATATTTTTACGTAACGAACCGCTAATTATATGTGTATTTTATAGTAGGGGAGATGATGTGGACATTGTCAATGATTCCAGGCAAGAAGGCTCTCAAGCCCATACGAATAGACGCTAACGCCTTTTGGACGCAGAGAGACTTGAAGACCTGCCAGTATAGCAAACGCAACCACATAGTTCCGCCTGCCGATCGATACGCCAGTTCGGCTATTTTCTAACACACGCGGGATGCGCTCGGAGAGGAAATATGCAGGCCGATATTGCGCCCCCATAACGAGGAATACAGTAACACTTATAGATTCCGTTCTTCTATTCTCTTCCTTACATTAATATATATTTATATAAAACCCACATACCTCTGCCATCTGGGGACGACCGTCCGGATGACTGGACAGACTGGGGCAAGTTTCTCGTCAGACAATGACGAAGATGAACCCTACAACTCACGCCCCACGCACCTGCGGTGCGCTAAGCGGGGCCTCAGAAGCACGATCACACGCAACTAGATCGTCAGCGGAGGCGACGACGGGAGTACGTGCGCAACCGGTCTGCCTCCGCCCGACCGGCTGGCTATTCAAATGTAACTACGTCGGCGCGGATCGAGATCTTCGGCTGCGTGAACACGATCAGGTTCAGTGCATCGGCGTCGTACCGAACGTTGACGAGCGCCAGTTGACGGCCCTCCGTCGAACCGTGCTCCGCTTCGAAGTTTGCCCACAGGTCTTCGAACGCGGCGCGGTACAGAAGGGGATCGCCGCCGACGCGCGCCAGAGCCAGCGTCTGCGTGGCCGGCCCCCATCCCGCACTCACACCCAGGATGTATGACGCTGTGGCCTCGCCGGACACGTTCGTCGCGACGAGGCTGTAGTTGGCCTCGCTGAGTTCGACGTTCGTCAAGTGAGCGGACTGAAAGGACCCGGCTGAGACGCACCCGGTCAGAAAAAGAGACGCAACCACAAGCAGCCAGATCGAATATCGCATAGCCGAAGTCGTCGAATGAACGGAATTTCCCCGACCGGCGGACGCTTCCGTAGAGCACCGTGCCGCGACCGGTAACCGCTACGTAGGCTATAAAGACACCCGAATGCCGAAATGGGCTTCTTAAACTGTTCGGATGTAAGAAAACACGCCAGTCAGGGTAAGCCCGGTCGGCACGATCACTTCTTTGCATCGCTCACCGCTCCGGCTTCGCTCACAGCAAGGTGTCGTGGATCCGATCGCGGTTGCGTACGCGTCGCTCTCCGTGGCGTCCGTCGGGCCCCACGTATCGCGGTTCGTATTCAACGGGTGGATTGAATTGTTGGCGCGCGCCATCGATCGTCAAGACCTAGACCGCACTCCGGGGCTCGGGACACGAACGTCCGATTCCAGCCGCGAACATGTACATCCATGCTCTCTGATGGGAGCAGAAGGCAGAGTACGGGCACCATCCCTCTCAACGTGACACTCTCGATCGTCATTCAGGTGGATGATTAGGTGCTCCGCGCCGTTTCACCCCGTTCCCGAGTCCGAGGATGATCGCGGTTCGCCGACGCGCTCCAGGAATTGGGCAATGTCCTGAAGAGCTCGTTACGTGTTTTCCTGTGCATCCGCGATCCGCTGAAGCGCACGGACGAGGAACACAACCGCGGCAATCGCGGCGCCGAACACGCCCAGATACAGCAAAAGCGCGGCGATTCCGAGAATGCCGATACCGGGACCGATCGTAGATACTCAAGGGTGGAGTTGAAGGACAGAACGGCGCTCTTGGGCGTGCTGCCGGGACATAGATGCCTGCTTACATGCACGTCTCCAAGTAAAGCTTATCAAGCGGAATCTCGGCCGGATCGGCTCTTGGATGCCGAGGTCGCCGAACGCGGGCGAAGCACGGCCGCCATGGCGATCGACTCTTTCACGTTGCTTCCGCAGGACGTCTGCTTCCGATGTGCAGGTCCCGTCTTCTTTGACGGTGTCAGGTTTCCTACCAGTATACCGGGTCGTTGAAGGCGTCGACACACCTTGCAGGACGGCTCAGCGACGGAAGATCGTCGCTCGTCAATGACTGAGCCAACCAGCCTTCCGGCTGGGAGAGCACCAGCGGTGGTGGCAGCGTGTCCGGCGACGCCGGCTGAAACCCCACCTTGGCGTAGAAAGAGGGATCTCCGTACGTTACGACGACAGCAATTCCCCGCTCCTTCAGTGCCTGAAGACCGGCTGTAATCAGCCGTTGCCCGACGCCCTCACCCTGTCGGTCGGGATGAACGGCCACGGGGGAGAGCATGAATACGTCCACATCCTCCGGGTATTGAAGACGCGAAAACAGAATCGCCCCGACGATAACATCCTGACCCGCTGCGACGAACCCGAGAACGTCGTCCGCGGGGAGGGTGGCGGTAAGGTTCTGGACCAGCGTGCCGATCCGACGGCCCTCCGCCGCCCCTTCCGAGGCAGAAAATACGGAGCGGAACAGGTGCTCGATCGCGGTCGCCTCATGCGGGCGGTGCGCCCTCACGTGAATCATCGGGGATCGGACGGATAGGTGGATGGATCGTACTGGATCATCGCAGAGATTGGACGCGCAGGATGGGACTCGGTTATCCGAGATAAGAGGTTTCAAACCGCCGGATGTTTTCCGTCATCCCGGCGATGATCAGGGCGTCGTCCTTTTCGATTTCGAACGATGCGGGGTCGATATCCACGTGTGTCTCTTCCCCCCGCTGCACGGCGAGCACGACGACGCCCGTTTCGCCCTTCACGTCGGCCGCGTCGAGCGTCGTACCGGCAAGACGTCCTGCCGGCAGGCGAACGATCTCGACCTGCTGCTCGAAGGACAGTACTTCCTCATCCTCGAGGACCGTCGATGCCAGCATTCGGCCGCTCACCGTGGCAAGCGACTGGACGTAGTTGGCCCCCGCACGGTACAGCTTGTGCTCGTCGGACTCCTTGTTCGCGCGAACGATGATATAGAGGTCCGGGTTGAGGTCGCGCATGACGAGCGTTGCGAGGATCGCCGTCGTGTCGTCATCGACCGTGAGAATGGCCGCCGAAGCTTCGCGCACGCCTGCCCGCTTGAGGGCATCCGGGTCCCGCACGTCGCCGACCACGTCGACCGCGTCGGATGCATCGCGATCGAGGACGGTGAGGGACGTGTTTGTCCCCTCCAACACAGAGGCCGCTGCCTTCCCCGCCCGGCCGTACCCGGCAAGCAGCACCGCCCGGGGCGCCGCGTAGCCGAGCGTCGCGGCCGCCTCCTCCTGCAGCGCCTGAATCCGCGCGGAGGGCCCGGCTACCAAAAGACGTACGCCGGCGTCAAGGGTATACGCATCTGGAAGCGGGCTCGTGAACTCTCCATCCTGCCATGCCCCGATCACGTCCGTCCCGTGCCCGCCCTGATTCCGTAGATCGCGGACCGACTTGCCGTACAGCTCGCCGTCGGGTTCGACTTTCAGCTCCACGAGTTCGATCGCGTCCCCGATCGGCACACCCTCGGCGATGGTGGTTCGCATCACGGAGGGAACCTGTCGCGCCAGGCTCTCGCCGACGAGTTGGCGCGGCGAAAGCACCTGATCGGCCCCGGCGAGGCGATGGTACGTCGCCAGCGCGGGATCTTCGACGAGGGTCACGACACGAATGTCTGTATCCAGCTCGCGGACGGACAGTGCGATGCTTGCGTTTACGTCGTCCTCTGCGTCGGCCACGACGGCAATGGCTTCGGCGATGTTTGCTTTTTCCAACACGTCGACAGACTCCGGGTCCCCGACGACGACCTCGTAGCCGGCGTCGTACAGCGTCCGGGCCACGTCCCGATCCTGTTCGATAATCACATACGGCTGGTTACGAGCCGTGAGTTCGGAGATGAACGCGTCGCCCCGAGCCGTGTGCGTGCAGAGGATGATGTGTCCCGAGGTGTCGGTCGACGTGGGCGGGTGCGACCGCACGACCTCCCGGAAGAGCGGCACGAGGAATACGGGGACGGCCAGAAAGACGAAGAGGACCCCCGTCAGATTCATCGCCAGCACCATCGCGTTCAGCGCGATACTCTGCCACGGGGCATGCCCGCCGAACCCGGCCGTCGTGATCGCCTCAACCACGACCTGCAAGGCCTGAACGTACGAAATCGACTCGGCCTCGAAAACAGCCATGCCCCACTGGTACACCACGGCGTACAGCAGAATGACTGCCGACACGGTGCTCATGGCATAGAGAAGCCGTCGCGTCCAGATGTTCATCGAGCGTCGGAGAAGGGTCTTTGTGAGTACGGAGCGTCGCTACAAGCGATGCACAACCGCAAGCCAGCGGCGGCGAGTCGGTCGTGGCGTGCCGCATCTACCCTTAGAATAGGAGTTTGCGGCCCGACAAGAAAGGCGCGACAACCGGAGTGCCAGCGACCAACACCGCCATGACATGACGGCGGCAGTGGACACGCTGGTCCTGCTTCGATCGAAAACGCCACTCTGTCGCACGGGATCTCTCCGGCCTACTTCGACGCCCCCACACCGAATCGACGGGCACGCCGCTCCAGGACGATGGTCGACCGGGGCAAAACCGCGACGATGACGATGGACACGGCAACGAATCGGTGCTCGGGAAGCAGGTACCAGACGGCAAGGATCAGGCCCGCACGCGTGACGACATGAAAGAGGCCGACTTAGTACTGGGTGAGCCCCGAATACGGCACCCACATCATGCCGCTCAAGATCCTGGCGAAAGGGGAAGCCGCGTGATGCCGACCTGTGCGAACGGAATGGCGATCGCGAAAACGAGGAGCGCCATACCGACGGAGAGCAAGAACTGCTGGTCGAATAACCCGCTTTCGGCGGCGTCTCCAATCAGATTTTCTCCCGTGAATCACGCGACACCTGCATGTATCCGGGGGCTCCCGGCTCGAAGTCATGCTCCACGTCTACTCCGAACCCCATAAATGCCCGTAGAAGCGCTTCGGCCGGTCGACGTCCGTGAAGCGGAGAATCAGAATCCCGGCAAGGTCGAACAGACTTATCGTTCCGGAAAGACGAGACGGCTAAATAGAAAAGGAGCCCGGTCAGCTCCTCTCGGAAATAGATGATGACTCGGCCGGTGGGGTCATGGGTCCATCATGCCGCCCGGCCGCTGCGTTCGCTGTAAAGCGCGACATACGGACTCAGGCGCCTCAGGGGAGCGAGACCTCGAACGAGCCTTCGCGGTCTCTCGTCTTCCAGCGCACCCAGACGTACGTGCTGGACTCGTCGTAGAAGTAAACGTTCGTCAGCGGGACCTCTCGTGTCTTGCCCGGCTCGATGGCAGGCCAGGATCTGTAGTCGCCGAACGCGACATCGAAAAACGGACCCTGCGGACCGGCGATCGTGAAGAAGTGAGCGATCTGGCCAGTTTCGTTTTCTATCACTAAAACAGGCGGATCCGCATCTCCAACCACCTGTCCGTCTTCCGAGCCGAAGAGAGAGCACGAAGTAAGTACTACGGCGACGAGGAAAGCAAGTGCGGCCGTGCGACCGACTGATTTGCATCGTGTCATGGTGCGCCTGCAGCAATGGAGAGGATGGCCCTCTGGGTGGAATGGCTCTCTGGGTGGGCCCGCATCTATGACGAATACACGTGGTTCGATCGGGCTAACTACTCGTCGATCGATTGTGCAAAGTGAATGAGCACGCCGGACGGGTCCCATACATAGGTCACGATGGCTCCATACGGTTCCTTCTTCGGCGATTGGATCTTCGCTTGAGCATAGTCGTCTGCTTCGATTACGTTACGGGCGTGCTCATACCAGGCCGCAGCATCGTCCACAGTAACGTAGAGCATCCAGTTTTGCGCCCATTCGTCGACGTAGAAGTCCTGCAAGAGAATCCGGGCGTCGGCGACTTCGAGTTCCGCCAGCCCGTCCGCTTTCCAGTTGAGCCTCCACCCAAGCGCGGTGTAGAACCGGAGGGACGTCGCAAAGTCTAACGCCGGGACAAAGGGTTTTGCGTCGAATACGTTCGGAACCGTCATGACCGAAAAGGATGGTCTTCGTCTGGGTGGGGCGCATCGCGCGTTCCGATACTCGGGCGGAGAGAGTACGTTATTCCAGGAGTCAGTTCCCCATGACGCGACACGTGTCGGAGACGGCACGGTCACGCGTTCGCGTTGCTTCCACGGCTTGAATGGTGTACGGGAGAATCTGACGACAACGACTACACCAGCCCGAATCATTATGGGGCCTGGCCCCTGTGTCTCCACGGCTCGATTTACAGAAATTGGGCCGCAATCTCGCTGGCGATGGCGTTCGGTTGCGCGCCGGACAAGTTGGTTAGAACAATGACCGTCAGATCAACCTGCGGATAATAGACCAGCGTCGAGTGTCCGCCGCCGGAATGCCACTTGCGCGGCCGTTCGTGATCCGAGTCCACGACCCAGCCTATGCCATAGCCGACGGTGCCGTCGCCCCACCCCGCCATTCCTCCCTCCTCGTGTCGGACCGGTGTCCACATGGCGCGTTGGGCAGACGGCGAGAGCAACCTTTCGGTTCGAAGCTCGGTCATCAGGCGAGCGAGATCTGTCGTCGTACTAAAGATGCCCATCGCGGTCGGAATATAGTAGTCGTACGAGGTCGACCATTCGTGGGCGATTAGCGATCCGTTCTCCAGGTCGTAGCCTGTCGTCACCCGCGACGAGTCCGGCGGGGCTTCATGCAGAAAATACGTGCTCTGCATGTTCGCAGGCTCCAGGATGCGTTCGTGCACGAAGCGTTCCCACGACTGATCGGTGATCTCCTCAGCGACCCGGCGAATGACCTCCCCGCCCATCTGGCTGTACCTCCATACCGTTCCGGGCTCCTCGATGAGCGAGTCCTTCTTCGCTCGTTCCCAGGCCGTCGCCCGACTGCCTCCGGGAAAGTTGCCGTTCTCATCCAGCAGCGGTGGCAGGCCCGAGGTGTGCGAGACAACCTGTCGAACAGTCACGCCACTCCAGGCCTGCGGCAGGGACGGAAGGTGCTGGTGAATGGAGTCATCCAGCGCGAGTCGGCCCTCATCGACCAGAATCATCAGGCCGATGCCCGTGATGATCTTCGTCACGGACGCGAGCTGGTAAATCGAATGATTCGATGCCGGCTGCATCGAAACGAGGTTGGTGATGCCCGATGCGGACTGGTGCACCATGCGCCCGTTCTGTGCCACGGCGACGGAAAGGCCGGGGATCGGCTTGGCAGACATATGGGCCTCGACGATGCGCTCCACAGCGCTCGCACTGGTGGGAGCATCGGTGCGGTCAGAGCCGGTTTCTCCGAAGGTCTGCGCACGCGATGGATGAAGAACGAACAGAAGACCGGCGATGAGAAGGCTGGAGATCACTCGCGTAGAAACGGACATGCTGGATCGGAGCTTATGTACCTGAAGACCTGGTACACGGGAGACGTGTCACGTCGCCCCTTTGTTATGCCATCCTTGAGTTCTGCGGAGGTCTATCCGGAAGGCGGGACCTTTGCCGCATCGGACCGGGTCTTTTCCACACGCGACTGCATGCTCAGCGCCGTGACCGTCACCAGGATGAGTCCCATCCCGACGACCTGCACGCCGTTGAGGGTCTCGCTCAGGATCAAGACGCCGAAGAGCGCGGCCGTGACGGGTTCGATCATCGCCACGACGGACGCCACCGCCGGCTTCGTACCGGTTAGCCCGATGATGTACAGAGCGAATGAGAGGCCCGCCCCCAGGACGCCCAGCGCAACGAAGAGTGGCCACTGCTGCGTGCTCAGAACGTCGAAGATCTGACCCGTATCACTCGGCACCGCGAGTGTAAGGGCGAGAACGGTGAATGCGATCGTGAGAATGGCCTGTGGACTTCCGTGAGGAGCGGCGTACGAGAAGCCGAAAATGAACACGGTGTACGACAGTCCGGCAAGGAGTCCGGCTCCCACGCCGACCAGCGTGAGTCCATCGGCGCCGATGTCATAAATTTGAGTGAGCAATACGATCCCGGCCATGACGACTGCGATCGCGAGCGCCTTCCACAGGGTGGGCTCTTCGAGCCCGAACACAAACGAAAGCAGGTACACGAACACGGGAGCCGAGTACATCAGTGTGGCCGCGATCGCGACGCTGCCTTCCGCGATGCTCACGAAGTAAAACGAGAAGTTGCCGGCCACACCCAGTCCTGCGACGACCGACCAGAGCCAGAGCCGCCGGCTGCCGAGGCCGCTTTCACCCGGACGCAGAGCCAGCCAGATCAGCACGCAGCCCAGCCCGATGGCGCCGCGGGAAAGCGACACGACGAAGGGATCCCATCCGTCGGCCAGTAAGACCCCGCCAATCCCACCCGAAATGCCCCAGAAGAGCGCCGCCAGCACGACATAGAGAGCCTTCACGTTGAAGTGCCGGGTAGATCGTTGCATCGAAAAGGATGGAGTAGACGGCCGAGGGTTCATACGTGATCAAGCACGATCAACGTATCGAAGACCCACGGGAAAGACTGTGGCAGAGCTGTAAATGCCCCGGACAGCGCACGGTCCCGCCACCTACTGCCGGTGATCTGCCGCCTTTTCCCCGTGGTCCGAATGCGATCTGCGGCGACGATCGAAAACCGTCAGAAGCCCGGCCGCGATGGCAGCAATCGACACGATGCGGAAGGACTCGGACGCGAGATCGAACGAGCCCCCGAGCGCGACGCCGATCAATTCGTAGATCATGACGCCAAGAAGGAATCCGACGAACATCTTCAAAAAGTATCGCATGAATCCACGAGGTCTGGGTTAATAACCGGCCGAGGTCACCATGCGGAGGTGACAGAGCCGGGCAGGCGGGCGGCGTCAAGCTATCGTACCCGGTAGCTTCTACGCATACGCCGCTGGATTAATCGACAGGCGCCTTCATCCCGTCCGGCCACATCCGACAGCGCATCGAGATTTGATCCGACCGTAAGCACAATTCTGGAGGCTCTCCAAGATAACATCGCGAAGACAGAAGACACGAGGCGATCCGACCGTGAATGGCACAACCCAGTAGAGCGAGGGGGCGATCTGCCCTCCCGCCCACGGGCCTGTCGGGGTATCATGGTTGTAAGGGCGAGGTGAATGGCCTATTCGGGACGGCGGGCTCGACGAAGCGGGATCGACGCCGGTCTGCAACGCGCTCCGCGGTGCCTATTGGTAACCGATCGCCGAACGAGGAGAGTAAAATAGATGATTTACATTGACGGTATAGAGTGTCATTTGCGATTATATATTAAGCGCGTTGCGTACATTCTGCTTGGTGTCCTCATCTTTATCTTTTTATGTTCACCGATAAGATTCGGTGGTCGGTTCCGTTTCCGGCCTCTCCTTCTGTGATCGATATGTTGCGACCCGTCGACACGTTCTGCATCCTCACCCTTGCCGTATTTTCCGCTCCTCTCTTTCTCGTCGGCTGTGATACTACGGTCTAACCCGAGCCGGACGCCACCGGCATTACGGTCATTGAAGCGCCGCCGGGCCACGTGACCATTCGACTCTGGAGCGTCGGTTCTTTCAAGGTCGGGCGCCTCACTTCCTCGGTGGAGGACAGGGCAATGAAAGCAAACATCCCCGCGGTGCCGCCCCCTACCTCGTATGCGTGCCACCTGAGCCAGTACCGCGCGGACGATCCCGGCGGGGCGGGCTACTACGTTCAGACGCTGTATTTGCAGTTCCCCGATCCGGTTGTCGAAGTGTAAGCTTCCCCGAAATTCGCCCGGTCGGAAATGGAAAACATCCTTATGTTGAGCAGACTCGCACCAACCGGAACATCACCTCGACACTCCGGCCAGCGAATTCGTGGGTTAGAAGACGATCTGGCCCTGAAGCTTGAAGAGATGGCCGATGTCGCTATCCGAGGTTTGCCGGACCAGGTATGATGCGGTGATGCGAAGGTCGCGGTAGTCTCGACCCATGGCGGCGGCAGGACTGAAACTCGCTCCGAACGTGCCGTACATCTCGCCCCGCTCGTCCACATCTTGCCAGAACCGGTCGCCCCGCACGAAGACCTCGCCGTGGCCGAACGCGCGGATCGCACCGAACACGCCCGTGCCCACCGACTGCTGACGAAACCCGTCCACGGCCTCGTACTGGGTAGCAACTGCCTCGACTTTGACGCGGACCGGCTGGCTTCCGGGGCGTTCTCCATAGTATAGGTGCGTTCCTGCGCTCAGGTAGCCGCGACGCGCATCGCCGACAACGGTGCGCTCGTTCCCCCGGGCGTTTCCACTTGCGAATCCGCCGAACGAGAGCCCCGTCGGCCCACCGTGGTGAACGGACGCGCTTACCGCCAGCGCCGTATCGTCGGTCCCTCGCGTGACCGAAGACGCCGATCCACTCTCGCGAAAGTTGTCCGTGTCACGAGAAAAGCCGCCAGTCCCGTTGTGGAGCGTGACCTGCACCTCCGTCCGGCCCAGGTCGGCGGTCAGATCCAGCGAAATGTCGCGTCCGGACGACCCGAGCGTCCCGGCCGCCCATCGCTCATCGGTAGGCGACCGGTCTACGGCATCGATCCGCGTGTACGAGGTCGGAATGAAACCGCGCGCCTGCGCCGGGGGGAGGCGTCCTGCGCGTACCTGGACGGTCTCACTGACATCGTAGAAGGCAAACAGGTCGACGCTCCGGAGATCGCCCGGCGTCGTGTCCACGTCGTACTCCATGCCGACACGGTCGAGGAGCGTCAGGCGAAACTGAAGCCGCGCGCGGCGGAGGCCGAGGCCGAGTCGTTCGGTGTCATCTGCCCCCTCAACGCCGAATCCAACCCGCGGCTGGATGCCGCCCGTCAACGTGAGCGTAGCGTCCTCGGCGAGATTTAGCGGTGTCTGCGCCGCCGCGGGTGTAAGCAGAAAGGCCAGGGTCAGAGCAAGGATAAAGGAAATCCGGGGACCGATCACGAGTGCGAGTGAAATGACATGAATGGACGGTGGGGCGTGTCGCCGGAGACCCGGACGAAGGGCGTCCCGGGGGGATCGGGGCGGACATGCAATGCGGCGGACCGGCTTGTGCCGGGCCGGGTCGCGGCTAACCTACGAATGCCTCGGCTTTTGTGCACGCGGTGCAGCTGGCGAGACGGCGGCTACGCACTGCGCCTCATTGCATTCACTGCCCTCACGCGTTTCGCGTTCGCAGGCTGGATGTCTCGATGCCCCCCGTCTATTCGACCGCCTTTGGTTCTACGACGCGGTTTACGGAATGAGGGATGCGCCCAAGGAATGAATGTGGTAACGAATCACCGAACGAGTTTCATCTCGACGCGGTTGACGGCTATACTTTACTTCACCCACCCCTTTCTGACGGCGCTCCTGTGCTCGATCCTGCGCGCCGGTGGGATTCGTTTCCCCGTTTCGAAAACCCTCAGCCTGTGGATCCGCAGCTCCTTATTGTTCTGTCCATCCTCACCCTCGTCGTCGTACTGATCATCACGGAGGTGGTCCGCATCGACGTGGTCGCGCTCCTGGCGATGCTTTCGCTGGTATGGACGGGCAGCATCACTGCAGAACAGGCGCGCTCGGGCTTTGCCAGCAATGCCGTCCTGGCCATCATCGGGGTGATGATCATGGGGCGCGGCCTCTACAAGTCGGGCATCACCGAAACCATCGCCCAGTTCATCCTTCGCGTGGCCGGACATGGGAGGCGACGGATCATCTCGACGGTATCCGTCACCGTCGGGCTCCTATCCGCATTTATCCAGAACATCGGGGCGGCAGCGCTCTTCCTCCCCGTAATGATGGGCATCTCGAAGCGAGAAGGAATCTCCATCTCGAGCCTGCTGATGCCGATGGGCTTCGCAGCCCTGCTCGGCGGCACCCTCACGATGGTCGGCACCAGTTCGCTCATCGTCCTCAACGACCTCCTCAGCGCCCGGGGCGTGGAGACGTTCGGCCTGTTCGCCGTTACCCCGATCGGCATCGTGCTCCTGCTTATCGGCATCGGTTACTTCTTCGTTTTCGGTACCACGGTGCTGCCGGACGAATCGGCGGCCCAGGCGGACACGTCGCCGGGACAGAAGCTGCTCAACATCTGGGGGTTGTCCGATTCGATCTTTACGTTTCGCGTGCCGAAGGACAGCCCCCTCGTGGGACAGTCGGTCGAAGAATCGAAAATGGGCGCCACCTACAGCGTGAACCTGCTCCGGGTGTTCGACGCGGACACCGCCGACTACGACATCTGGAAAGACTACAACTTCGAAGCCGGCCAGCACCTCATCGTACAGGGACACGAAGACGACGTGTGGCGCTTCGCCGACGTGAACGGACTGGAGTTGCTCCAGGCCGACGAGAAATCGGTCCCCGAGGGGCGGGACGGCTACCTCGAAGTGGTCATCCCCGCCCGTTCCAGCCTCGTCGGAAAAACGATTCGCGAGGTGCCGCTGCGCGAGCAGTACAACGCCCAGGTCGTCCTCTTCTTCAGCAACAGCGAGGTGGTCGAAGGCGACCTGGCCGACCGGGTAATCCGGGCGGGCGATACGCTCGTGCTTCAGGGCCGGTGGAAAAGCCTGCAGTTCTTTAAGGAGAGCGAAGACTTCATCACGGTAACGCCCTTCGAGTATGAGCCGAAGCAGCCGGAGAAAGCGTGGATGGCCGTCGGCAGCTTTATCGGCGCCATCCTCATCGTACTGACGCTGGGCCTGCCGATCTCGATCGGATTTCTGACGGGCGCCGTCGCGATGGTCCTCGGCGGCGTCTTGACCATCGAGGACGCCTATCGCGCGATCGAGTGGAAGGTCATCTTCCTGATCGCGGGGCTCATCCCGATCGGCCTCGCGATGGAAAGCTCCGGCGCGGCCGCATTCATTGCCGAAACACTCGTTACATGGATTGAGGGCGTTCCCGCCTTCGGCATCCTGTTCATCCTCGGCGTCTTGATGACGCTCTTCTCCCTCATCATGTCGAACGTGGCGGCCACCGTGCTCATGGTCCCGCTCGTCCTGGAAATGGTCGGGATCGGTGGACTCAGCGCCCAGGCACTGGTTCTCCAGGTCGGGCTCTGCGCGGCGAACTCGTTCATCCTGCCCACCCACCACGTCAACGCGCTTCTCATGACGCCGGGCGGGTACCGCGTGGCCGACTACCTGAAGGCCGGGAGCATCCTCTCGCTCCTCTTCGTGACCGTCTCCACGACGGTGCTCTACTTTTTCTACGGGTAAGAGAGCCGAGCCCCGCGACGAGGCGGAAGCTCACGTCCGAAGCGCCCCGACTCCGGCAAGCGCACCGGCGACCAGCCATCCGACGAGCCCGATGGCGAGGAAGACCTCCCCGTTGGGATACCCCAAGACGAGCATCCCACTGCCCATGACCGCGGGGATTCCGAATCCGGCACCGACCAGGACACCGCCGCGGCGTCGCCTCGTCGACAAAGCGGAGTCCCGGGTATGCCTCCGACCACCGTCGGGGCCAGACGGCCGCTACCGGCTCTCCTTCCACCTCCGCGAGCACGCCGAGGTCACCGTCTCGGCTCATCCATCCGACGACATACCGGGCCAGGTCGGGCTCATGAACGATTTCCGGTGGAGAGGCGTCCGCGCCCGGCGAGACGTGGAACGCATGATAGAGCGCCGTCCACAGGAACGCTTCGTCACCGGGCGTGATCGTGCGGATGTGCGCTTCCATGACGTGATACGCACCGACCGATGGTTCCTCTCTGTGTGTCCCGGTCCCCCGTTTACGTCCGTCCCCCCGCGGTCTGGAACACACGTCGAAGCCGGGGTCTACTACCCGGGCGAAGCCGCACGGCAGTAACGGTCGTTGCCTCAACCACGATGTCGGCCCATGGCGGATAACTCGGGGAGGGAAATGACCACGCCAGTGGGAGCCGTCCTACCGGGTTCGCT
>NZ_DAXETW010000035.1:0-6693 GCF_051155795.1 Longibacter sp. | reverse complement strand
GCTTCGATAGCAAGGCGCCGGACCTCCGGCGAGGTGTCGTCGAGTGCGCGAAAGAGCGGCTCCGCCGGGACATCGCCCGGCATCTGACCGAGCGCGAACGCCGCGTCGGCACGGACCTGTGGCGACGGGTCATCGGTCAGGCGCTCCACAAGGAGAGGCACTGCCGAGGAATCTTGCATCGACGCCATGGCAAATGCGGCCCGCGACCGGACCACGGCATCGTCTGCGTCGAGATGCGCCATCACGGCGTTAGCGTCGCGCCGGACCTGTGCGTCCACCACCTTCTGCAGGTTGTCGTCGATCAGCAGACCGTCCGGCGGCCGGGTCGCAGGTTGAGCGTCTGCAGGACGGGGGAAAATCGAAAGGAAGACGAATGCTGCTACGGCGAGCAGACGTTGGTTAAGGCTGGAAGAGGCGTGAGGAGCCATGAACAAGCGGTAGGCAAGACGAAAGCAGACGCGAGCAGCGCATCAAAGACGGCCGCGGCTTCGGGTATGTGAAATCGGCGGGCCGAGGCAAAGATACGATGCGCCCGGTGAACATCGAACCGAAGAGGATGAATCTTGGTCAGCAACGGGTCTTCGACGAGCGGATTCGTTCGCACAAAGAACGCCCGGAAGCTCGTTCGAGCCCCGGGCGTTCGTTCCGTCTTCGATGTGTCCTCCCTCTATTCCCTCAACCGGCGTACGCGCAGAAGTCCCGGCGGTACATATCCGTGGGGAACGAGGGCGAATGCGCTTACAGCGTCACGGTATCGATCTCGCGATCATTGAGCGGCTGGACCGGACGGTTGTTCTGCACACCGTGCATCTCTGAGAGCGCGTCAAGCTGCTCCTGCGAGATGGAGACCGGCGTCGTCATCACGTGCCAGCTAACGACCTCCGAGCAGGGCGGTGTCGTGAGAGAGCCGTCGTACGTGTAGGTTGTGCGGTCTTCCGGGAGGAGCTCTGCAGCGTTGAAGTCGACCGGGTTAGCGCTTCCGACGTTGGGAAGTTCGTCCCAGAACTTCGCGAGGGCCTCGTTGGCTTCGCCGACTTCGTAGAACACCCCGATGACCGCGAGCGTGCCGTCGTCAGCGGCGTGCACGAGGTGGACTTCCGCAGGGTAGCTCTTTCCTTCGACGGTATGCTCGCTCGGCGTGTGGAAGTGGAACTGGATCAGGTCGTACTCCTTGTCTCCCAGGGTCAGCGTACCGCCGTCAAGCTCCATCTTAAACAGCTTGCCGCTCCCGGTGAGTATGCCGCCGGACTCGGTGTAGCTCATGTCCACGTCAACGGACTGTGCCTCATCATCGGCGACGATGTCAATCGGTGACTGGCTCGACCCGGCGCAGGCCTCATAGTCGGCAGAAAGTGAAGCCCAGTTTGCCGGAGCACCTTCGCCGGAGTAGCCCCACTCGACATCCGTCATGTCGTCCGTCTCGGCGCTCTCAGCTGTCTCATTCGCTTCGGTTGAGGCGGTGTCGGATTCAGACTGACAGCCGGTGAAGGTGAACAGGAAGAGGAGGAGTGCAAAAGAAATACTGGAAATACGGGTCATCGTGTCGACAGGTCAATCACAGAGGTTGGGTGACTCCGGCAGACGCCGGAGGACGGGAGTCCGTCGGAGCGAACGGAAGCAGCTCCATACAACGTGATCCGCTCATTCCGGCCCCGAGCCAGAATCATCGAGGCCAGCAGTCAACCGACTGCACGGGGATCGGCCTGGAGCGATTCTGGCTCAGACCCGGGCGAGGAGTGGGCGAGCGCTGAGCCGTACCTGCGTGATGCCGCGGGGCAATGGCGCGAGGCGCGAACCGGAGTTCGGGCCTACTCAACGGTACCAACGAAGACAATGTACGCAGTATCACCCGCGGACATGAGCAGGACTAATCCAGTCGTTGGCCACCGTAATATCCCCAGATATTGTTCGCGCGGTCTGACTCATGCGAGATTACATGGTTCCGGATTCGTCGGTTTCGTCCACGATCCGTCGGCAGGTCGAGTCGGTTGCTTCGCCGGGGTTGGATCCGAGTTGAGCTTTTCGGCGAACGGATTCCGGGCGTGCGCGGCCAAAATCGCATCAAGCGAACGGATGTCACACGGGAACGTCGATCACGTCTCTGGGCTTGGGTCGGTTACCGGTTGCAGGAAATCAACGTCCCGGTCGTTCAGGGGCTGGACGGGGCGATTGTTGTGGATGTTCGTCTCGGCATGAACCGCGGTCAGGTTCTCGATCTGAACGTCGGACAGGTAAATGGGCTGCTTCATCACGAGCCACGTCACATCTTCCGTACAGGGCGGCGTCGTGAGGGAGCCTTCGTAGACGTAGACCTCACGGCCGTCGGGTAGCAGGATGGCCGGGTTGAAGGGGAAGGGAGGCGTGGCTTCAACGGTGGGGAATGCGGACCAGATCGGCGACAGGCCGGGATGGGCGTCTCCGTCTGCGAGGAAGATGCCTAAAACGACGATGTGGCCACTCTCGCCGACGTGTACGAGGTGGAGCTCACCGGGGAAGGTTACGCCTGCGAGACGGTGCTCGCTCGGAGTGTGGAAATGGAACTGCACGAGCCGATAGGTCTCACCATTTACCCGGATGTGTCCCCCGTCGAGGGTCATCTGGACGCCGTAACTCTTGTAACTGAGCCGGGCGATCGCCTTCTCATAGCGTATGTCGAGGTCGATTGTCCCCTCTGTAGCCTTCCGGCGAGGGAGATCGATGGGGGACTGATGCGAGCCGCCGCAGGCACAAAACTCCCGGGAGAGATCCGCCCAATGGGAAGGGCCGATATCCCCGACGTATCCCCATTCCGCGTCCGTATCCATGTGCGTTTGATTGATCGATCGGTCAGTGCGCCGATATGACATGATACGTCAACCGCACGTAACGGGGATGCCAGGGAAACCCCGTCCTGTCCCGTGGGGATGGATGATCTGCCTGTACGGTCGTTGGCACGGAGGGGGGACGCAAAACGCCCCGGAGCCGTGGGCCGTCGGGGCGTTGCAGAATCGGGGCGTTGCATAAGACGGATGGTGCGCAGCGGTCAGCGACCGATTTCGCCCATCGAGATGCGTACGCGGTTTCGAGCACGTTCGAGGGCTGCTTCCGCCTCCTCTCGTTCGGCGCCTTCGAGGCCTCCTTCCTTGAGTCGGCGGGCGGCGCGTTCCTCGGCCGCCTGAGCGCGTTCGACATCGATCTCCGATGCGGGCTCCATGGTCTCGGCCAGGACGGTGACCTTGTTATCGATCACCTCGATAAACCCGCCGCTCGTGGCGAAGACCACCCGGTCGTCGTGGATATCGGCAAAGCGGTGCGCGTCTTTCGTTTTCACCGACAGCGTGCCGACGCCGAACGCCGCGATCATGGGCGCGTGGTTGTGGAGAATCTCAAACGAGCCCTCCACGCCCGGTGCCCGTACGCCGCTGGCCTGGCCTTGAAAGACCCGGTCGTCGGGCGTCACGATGTCTACGTATAGATCGTCAGGCATAGATCATTTCGAATTTCGAAGTTCGAATTGCGAAGTGGTTTCGATGTCACTCCGCTTACTCTTCGGCCAGCATTTCTTCGCCGGTCTCGATCACTTCATCGATCGTGCCTTTCAGAAGGAAGGCGCGCTCCGGCAGATGGTCGAGCTCGCCGTCGAGGATCATGCGGAAGCCGCGGACGGTCTCCTCAATATTGACGAACTTGCCCTCGAGGCCCGTGAACTGTTCGGCGACGAAGAACGGCTGTGAGAGGAAGCGCTGGACGCGCCGGGCGCGGTTCACAGCCTGCTTGTCCTCATCAGAGAGCTCATCCATTCCGAGGATGGCGATGATGTCCTGCAGCTCTTTGTAGCGTTGCAGAATCTCCTTCACGTCCTGCGCGGTGCGGTAGTGCTCCTTGCCGAGCGTTCGCTCGTTGAGCATCTGGCTCGTCGAGTCGAGCGGGTCGATGGCCGGGTAAATGCCCTGCGTCGAGAGCTGGCGCGAGAGCACCGTCGTGGCGTCGAGGTGGGCAAAGGTCGTTGCCGGAGCGGGATCGGTCAGGTCATCCGCCGGCACGTACACGGCCTGGAACGAGGTGACCGAGCCGTTCTTGGTCGACGTAATCCGCTCCTGCAGGTTGCCCATCTCGGAGGCGAGCGTCGGCTGGTACCCCACAGCACTCGGCATACGACCCATCAGGGCGGATACCTCCGAGCCGGCCTGCACGAAGCGGAAGATGTTGTCGAGGAAGAATAGCACGTCACGGCCGCCGAGATCGCGGAAGTACTCCGCAATCGTGAGACCCGTCAGGCCCACGCGGGCACGGGCTCCCGGGGGCTCGTTCATCTGGCCGAACACGAGCGAAATGTTGGACGTCTTGAGCGCCTGCATGTCGACCTTGTCAAGGTCCCATCCGCCCTCTTCCATCGCCTCGGCGAATTCCTCGCCGTACGTCATGACGCCGGACTCGAGCATTTCGCGCAGAAGGTCGTTTCCTTCACGCGTACGCTCACCCACGCCGGAGAACACCGAGAGGCCTTCGTGGGCCTTGGCAATGTTGTTGATCAGCTCCTGGATAAGAACGGTTTTCCCCACACCGGCACCGCCGAAGAGGCCGACCTTGCCGCCTTTCGGCACAGGCTGAATCAGGTCGATCACCTTGATGCCCGTCTCCAGAATCTCCTGCTCTGCCGCCAGATCGTCGAAGTCCGGGGCCTTCTGGTGAATCGGGCGATACTCGTCGACGTCCGGAGCCGGCAGGCCGTCGATGGCCTGACCCACCACGTTGAACAGCCGGCCGCGGATCTCTTCGCCAATCGGGACGGCGATCGGCTGGCCCGTTGCGAGGATCTCCTGCCCGCGCTGCAGACCGTCGGTGGAGTCCATGGCGATGGCGCGAACGCGGTGCTCGCCAAGGTGCTGCTGAACTTCGAGGATCAGGTCTTCCTTGTCGTCATGCTCGACAACAAGGGCGTCGAGGATATCGGGGACCTCGTCGGCCTTAAACTCGGCGTCGACGACCGGTCCAACGATCTCGACGATCTTACCTTTCATTTGTGCGGATCCAACTTCCATGGGAGGTGGGCTCGATTAATTCGGGACAATGACGGGACCGGAGGCCGTCGGGAAGGCTGATAACACGTCGGGCGTACGATGAGGGACGCGAGAGGCGCCGGTGGGGGCCGGATGGCGGAGTCCGCGCGGTCCGGTCGTGCGGGTCGCATCGCTCCGCGGTGTAGAAGGCCGTCGGAAACGATACGAATCCGGCGACACGTGGCGGCCGGAGGGTGAACCTGTGCACGGGGTCCACATGCAAACCGCTATGAACGTAAAACGCAGCGTGCGCAATTGCTTAGAACTGCACGCGGTTTTCGATCCCTTGGGAGCAAAGAATCGGGGAATTTGGCCGAGGGTCCGTCTGGGATGCGGATTTTTTGACGAAAGACGTCCGCCACGTCGCCATGGACGCCGACAGTTCCGGTCTCATGCGCACATGCACGGGAAGGGATGTCCGTCGGCCGCCTCGCTTGTGGAGCGGCGAACCGGGTCGTACCTTGCGCCTGCTGCCGACTCGTTATTCTCACGATCGCATGGACGTACCGCCTTCTCGCATGGGCAACTCCGCCACCCGTCTGGAGCGCGCCCAGCATCCATCCCCCGAATCCATCCGCGATGGCCTGTCCGGGGGAGGTCGCCTCACCGCCGACGCCGAACGCTGTCCGACGTGCCACGCCACGATCCGCAGCCGGTTCTGCAGCCGGTGTGGTGCCCGCGCGCCCAGCCGACTGCCGGCGTCCGTGGGGGCGTTCGTTAGACGTGCGGTGGAGCGCCTCCTGGACGCGGACAGTCGTTTTCTCCGCAGCCTGCATCTCCTTTTCGTGCAGCCGGGTGCGCTAACGGTGCACTACCTCCGCGGCAACCGACAGCCGTACGTCGGTCCCGTGCAGCTCTTCGCGATGGTGAATGTCCTGATCGTCCTGCTCGGTGCGTACGGGTTCATGGAGGTCTTCAACACGTCGCTGCGGCTGCACGTCAGCGCCGTGAGTTTCTATCACACGAACATGGCCGAGCGCTGGGTCCACACCCGCATCGGGGCGCCCGAAGGATGGGATCTTCGGCAAGCGCAGGCGCTCGAGGATTCCGGGGACGCCCTGTCCGGGGTCGACGAGCACGGGCGCGCACCCTCGGTGGAGGCGTCACTTGAAGCGCTCGACGCGTTCCGAGCCTACGAGACTCGATTCGACCAGCAAGCCGACTGGTTGTCGAAATCGCTTGTGTTCCTCCTCATCCCGATGCTGCTCACCCTGCTTGCGGTGCTGAACTTCGGGACTGTCCGTCACGAGCCTCGCGACGGGCTTCTGCCGCCTCTCGTTCAGGCGACCCATGTGACGACGTTCTGGCTCCTGGCCCTCCTGCTTACGGCCATCCTTACGGTCGTCGCGTTCGGGGTCATCGAGGCCATGGGTATCGTGGACCGCGACACGCTGGGTGCTTTCCAGGATCCCGTCTGGACGTTCCTTTCGTGCGCGGTGGTATGTGGCTATGTCATCCTCTCGATCCGCCGCGTCTACACCACCTCGTGGTTGGGCGCTGTGGTCCGTGGCGCCGTGGTTGGCGCCCTGCTCATTCCCTGTCTACAGATCTACCGTGCCATTCTTTTCGTCGTCGGGTTTTACACCACGTAGTATTCTAGCTCACGTCGTACGCGAGGCGAAGCAAGCAGCCCGGGACGCCGCGCCGGGGGCAT
>NZ_DAXETW010000034.1:0-3868 GCF_051155795.1 Longibacter sp. | reverse complement strand
TCTTCCCGGGGCCAAGAGGTATCCTCCGGAAGCGGGGCATTCGGGTCCTGCATGACCAGCTCTTCCGGGACGTCATTCCGCTGCGTATCCGGGTTGACGACGGAAATGATCGGCATCGCCAGCGCCGTGAAGAATGGGCCGAGTGCGGCTATCATAAACTCCTGCTGCAACTCCACCATTTCGTCATCGAAGCGTCCCTCTTCGTCCAGATGGCCGTTGATGTCGAGGTAGAGCACGCGCGGCCAGCCGGGAAACCGATCCTGCGACTCCTTCAACAGCGCAAAAATGTCCTGCGCGGCCGCCACGAACCCATCCTCCTCCCCGACAATGTGATAGATCGACACCGTATTGTCGAAGTTCATGTGGATGCCCGGCGCGTCCGGCTTATCGTACTCCGGGACGTAGTCCGGCATGTTCTTCTGATCGTTGGAGGCCATGGCCAGAGGTCAATTGCGCGTCAGGAGAGGTGAATGGGGGATTGAATGACCGCCCCATCGCCAGGATTCCACCAAACAGTGATTTGACACGGGCCGTCTGGGGAACAGCAGAATGGGAGACAGGGAGGAGGGGCGAGAGGGGAAAGGGCAATGGCGTGCGACATGGAGACGGTCACAAGCCTCGGGCGCCCCTGAAGGATAGGGATAACGTTTCCCGGTACCCACCAGCCAGGGCCCAGCACCCAGAACCCGGCACTCATAACTCAGAACCCAGAACTCAGAACTCAGAACGCAAAACCTCACGCCGCCATCCCGACGTCTTCGGCATCTTCGGTCTCTTCGTCCAGGCCGTCGACGACAACCGAGTCATCATCGCTCATGCTGTCGAGGTCCACGTCCTCGTCCTCCATCCGCTCCACGCGGCGGGCACGCTCCAGCTCTTCCCGGATGAACGGAGATGTGTGAGTATCGGCATCGGCCAGCGCCTCCGGGGTCCCGGTGAATACGATTTCGCCACCGGCTTCGCCGCCTTCGGGGCCAAGGTCGATAACGTGGTCTGCGGTCTTAATCACGTCCATGTTGTGTTCAATCACGATCACCGTGTTGCCCTTTTTCACGAGGGCGCGGAGAACGTTCAGGAGGTGACGGATGTCTTCGAAGTGCATCCCCGTCGTCGGCTCGTCCAGGATGTAGAGCGTATCGCCCGTCCCGGGCCGCGACAGCTCCTTCGATAGCTTCACGCGCTGCGCCTCGCCGCCGGAGAGCGTCGTCGACTGCTGCCCGAGCGTGATGTAGCCCAGGCCCACGGCGTCCAGCGTCCGCAGCTTGCGCATGATGCGCGGCTGGTTTTCGAAAAACTCCAGCGCCTCGCTCACCGTCATCGCCAGGACGTCGGCGATCGACTTCCCCTTGAACCGGACCTGCAGGGTTTCCTCGTTGTACCGCTTCCCGCCACACTCGTCGCACGTCACCTCCACATCCGGGAGGAAGTTCATCTCGAGCTTTACCGTGCCGGTGCCGTCGCATTTCTTGCAGCGACCGCCCTTCGTGTTAAAGCTGAACCGGCCTTTCTCGTAGCCGCGGATCTTCGCCTCCGGCACCTTCGCGTAGAGATCACGGAGGTAGTCCATCAGCTTCGTGTAGGTCGCCGGATTCGACCGCGGCGTGCGCCCTATGGGCTGCTGGTCGATCTCAATCACCTTGTCGATGTTATCGATCCCGTCGATGTCGTCGTGCGGCAGCGGGACGGTTTTCGCCCCGTGGTGATGCCGCGCCAGGATCGGGTACAGCGTCTGGTTCACCAGCGTAGACTTGCCGGACCCGCTGACGCCGGTGATAGCCGTGAACGTTCCGAGGGGAAACGCCACGTCCTGCCCCTTCAGGTTGTGACCGGTTGCCCCCTTCAGAATGAGCGACTCGCCCGTTCCGGCGTTGCGCTCGTCCGGAATGGAGATCGCCCGGGTGCCCTGCAGGTACGCGGCCGTCAGGCTTTCGAACGTGTAGTGATCGCTGTCGTATGCCGCCGCGCGCTCCGCGACGGTGTTCGTGGCTTCGCCGTTGGCAGCGACGCCCGTCCGCTTCGTCGGGTCGACCGTCAGCGCCTCCGGCAACCCGGCCGTGATGACGTGTCCGCCATGCGTCCCCGCACCGGGACCGAGGTCCACGACGTAGTCCGCCGCCTCCATGATCTCGCGGTCATGTTCGACGACCAGCACGGAATTGCCGAGATCGCGAAGGTTTTGCAGGCTTCGGATAAGCCGCGTGTTGTCCCGCGGATGCAAACCAATCGACGGCTCGTCCAACACGTACAGCACGCCGGTTAGCTGCGTGCCGACCTGCGTTGCGAGACGAATGCGCTGGCTTTCTCCACCGGAGAGCGTCCGCGCCGTTCGATCCAGCGTCAGGTAGCCCACGCCGACCCCGATCAGGAAGTCGAGCCGCTCTTTTACCTCTTTGATGATCGGCTCGGCGATTGTCTGCTGCCGCCCCTCCTCCAGCTCCACATCCTCAAAAAACTGGCGGAGCTTTGTCAGGTCCATGTTGGCGAGGTCCGCGATCGTCCTGTCCGCGATCCGGTAACTCAGGCTCTGCTTCTTGAGCCGCCCGCCGCCACACTTCGGGCACGGCATCTTGCGCATGAACGACTCCGCCCACCGTCGCTGCTTCGACGAGTTGGTGTTGTCGTACGTGTGCCAGATGTGCTGGTACAGCCCGCCGTACCGATGCTTGTACCGGACTTCGCGCCCCTTGTAGGCGTACACGATATCAAACTGCTCCTCCCCCGCCCCTTCCAGGATCACATTGAGCTGTTCGTCACTGAGATCCTCGATCGGCGTATCAAAGTCGAAGCCGTACGTTTCCGAGACCGCCTCGAGCTGGCTGAAAATCCAGATGTCGCGGGGCTTTCCGAGCGGCACAAGCCCGCCCTCCTGGATGGACTTCGACGGATCCGGGATCATCAGATCCTTGTCGAGCTCGTTCGTCACTCCCAGCCCGTCGCACTCCTGGCACGCCCCGTACGGCGTGTTGAACGAAAACATGTTGGGAGACGGCTCATCGTAGCTCAGGCCCGTCTCCGGATCCACGAGATGGCGGCTGAAGAGATGGTCGCCCTCGTCGATGCCGTCCGGCGACCCCGATACGATGCTCGCGATGAGGGTCCCGCCGCCCATGTCGAGCGCCGTGCTGACGGACTTGTTGACGCGGGGACGGATCCC
Source organism: Longibacter sp. (assembly GCF_051155795.1). Classification (NCBI taxonomy): domain Bacteria; kingdom Pseudomonadati; phylum Rhodothermota; class Rhodothermia; order Rhodothermales; family Salisaetaceae; genus Longibacter; species Longibacter sp. The sequence continues at coordinate 714 of NZ_DAXETW010000034.1, read as the reverse complement.
CTCCTTGACGACGAGGCGGTCGATGACTACCTCGATGTCGTGCGTTTTGTACCGGTCGAGCTTCATCCCCTTCTCGTACTCCCGCATCTCCCCGTCAATGCGGAACCGCTCGAATCCCTGGCTCGCCGTCTGCTCGAACAGCTCACGGTAATGCCCCTTCCGGGCCTTCACCACCGGCGCGAGAATCATTAGCCGCGTGCCCTCCGGCACGTCGAGAATACCGTCGATGATCTCGTCGTCCGACTGCTTGCGCATCCGGTTGCCCGTCTCGTACGAGTACGCCGTTGCCGCACGGGCGTAGAGCAGGCGGAGAAAGTCGTAGACCTCCGTGACCGTCCCCACCGTCGAGCGGGGATTGCCCGACACCGTTTTCTGTTCGATAGAAATGACCGGCGAGAGGCCGTCGATGTAGTCGACCTCCGGACGCTCCATCATTTCGAGAAACTGCCGAGCGTAGGCCGACAGGCTCTCCATGTAGCGCCGCTGGCCTTCCGCGAAGATGGTATCGAAGGCCAGACTGGATTTCCCGGAACCGGACAGGCCCGTGATGACCACGAGCTGGTTGCGCGGGATGTCAAGGTCGATGTTCTGGAGGTTGTGCTCGCGCGCGCCGCGGATCGTAATGCGTTCGTGCATGCGGGGCTGGGGGAAGGCAGGCAAATGCTGAGGCGAGTCGCCGTGACGGGGGCCACGGTCGGGCGAAAATGGTATCGA
>NZ_DAXETW010000033.1:0-5946 GCF_051155795.1 Longibacter sp. | reverse complement strand
CGTTCGGCGGGTGTCGCGGTTTAGCCGCTCGTAGGCCTCGCTGTCTGCTCCGGCTTTTTGGAGCACCTTCAGGGTCTGGTGGCCCTCGTCCGTGAGCTGCACGGCGAAGGTGGTCTGGGCGTGCGCGACGGGGGCGGCGAGAATACTCCCGATCACCAGCAGGCCGGTCGCCAACAGACCGGTCAGGGTCTTGATGCCTGACAGAGCGTCGAAGCGCCGCCACACAATGACGCCACCGGCAAGCAGCAACAGCGCGAGCAGACCGCCGAGGGGGGCCGACGCGCCCCATCCAGCGTACGCGGCCTCGTCCGTCTCTGCCTGCTCCAGCCGGGCCAGTCGCTTCTTGATGGCGTCGTTCTCGTTGCGCAGCGACGCGACCCTGGCCTGCTCCGCCTCCAGCCGATCGATTTGCTTCCGCTGCTCCTGTATTTGCGACTGCTGGTCTTGCAGGCCCTTCAACAAGACCGCCGTGAACTTCGAGTAGGAAACGGAGAGATGCCCGCTCGCGCCCTCGCTGACGAGCGCGGGAAATTGCGCCTGCACTTCCTGCGCGATGAGGCCGACCTGGGTGCCCGACGGGTGGGTGCGCTCATCTTTGAATCGGAAGCGCACCGGCTCAATCTCGCCGAGAGGTGCCAGGACGCTGTTGCCGAGTGGCTGGATCTGTGTCTTGAGGCGGCGGTCGGAGTTTTCGGTCAGCGTGCCGCTGATTTCGAGATTGCCGCTCTGGTCGAGCACCAGTGCGTCAGAGGGGTTGCCAAACGTTCCGTTTCCCGCGACCAGAAGCGTGCCGTCCGCCGACGTGTTGGCTTCGTTTAGTTTCCCCATCGAGAGGGAATATGCGGTCGCCGCCGTCGTGCGATCGCCCATCGCCGTGGATATATCGCCGCTTGCAGTCGTGCGGTCTCCCATCGCTGTTGCGACAAGGCCGCTGGCAGTTGTCTCGTTGCCCATCGCCGTGGCGGCAAGACCACTGGCAGTTGTCTCCTTGCCCGACGCCGTGGCGATGAAGCCGCTGGCGATCGTGCTTTGGCCCATCGCAGTAGATCGTTCGCCGCTGGCGGTCGTCCTATCGCCCATCGCCGTGGCGGCATATTCACTGGCCTTCGTGTCTAGTCCAAACGCCACCGAGTTGAACCCGACGTTAGTAGCGTCCCACTGGCTGCTGCTTACGTCCCCAGCACGAAAGGCGGTCTTGCCCGGATACCACATCAGCCGTGCGCCAACCCCTTCAGCGGGGATCACGCCGTTTCCTTCTCCCGCATAGGCCGCGAAGCCGCCGTCCTCGAAGACCGTCAGCACGGAGTCGCCGTCGGCGTTTTCGATCTTGGTGACGGGCACCGGTTGGGCATGGCCGTCATCGGGAATACAGACGAGGGCCAATGCCAGAAACGCGAAGATGAGAAGGAACGGAGTGAATCGTGAATAACCTGGACTCATGAGGAGGCGGTGTATTTCCAGAAAGAAGGGGGCGTCTGCGGTCGCCGAGCGGTTGCACGGTGCGCTGGGCGACGCGAATGGAGATGCGCAAAAAATGGCGTAGTCGAGGAGTCGGCCTCGGCAGGCAGCGAACGTCCCTCGCCGCCTTGAACCTCTTCCACGTCCGGAAACGGACACGGAAGAACCGATGCCTCCCTCACTATTGCATGCAAGAAATCACCGTCGAATGGGTCAGGCACATCGGACGAGTGGCGTTCTTTTAGAGCCAGTTACGCTATCGTGACACTTGAGTGCGTGAATGTCTCATGTGCGGCCGCCGGAGGCCGCTGCGGGCAAACTTGACAGTGCCAGTACCGGTGACGATGCGTACCTCGGAATCGCCGCGGAGGCACATTCACGTGAACACGAGATGAAGCAGCGCGTGTGCACAGCTACATCACGCACCCGGTCCTTTCCGCGATGATCACGGCATGTCCATCACGGTGGCGCACCCTGTCCTATCAGGATCGGTGGAATGAGGCGCATGTGACGCCTGCGATCGAAGCACGCTATGCATCGTCGAATGCAACCGTCGATAGGCAGTCGGTCCTGCCGCACTGAACGGCCTGAGATAGGTCAACGGCCGCTGCAAGGGCTAACATCGGTGCTCTTTTCTCTTCTCTGTCCGCTTTCCTCTCTCTCCCCGGCCCTCTCTCATGTCCGATGAATCGACGTCCGACGAATCGATACCTGATAAACCGAGGCAGGAGGAGTCGTCGCCTGACGAGTCGCTTGCCGCGTCGCTCCTCGCGCTTTTTGACGGCGCCATCGACCGCCGCACCTTTCTGAAACGCAGCACCGGTCTTGCAGGAAGCGCCGCGCTCGCGGCCACGCTGCCGGGATGCGTTTCTGGCTGCGAAGGGGAGCCCCCGAAAATCGACGGCCCGATGCCGTACGCCGTCTGGGAGCAGATGCAGCAGGTCCTCCGCACCTCCCCCGACCACTTGCCGGCCCAGGCCGATCGACTCGTTGAAGCAGGCGACCCCGAAGCGATCTTCCGGTTCGTTCGTGACCGCATTGCCACCTATCCGCCCCCGACGTCGTACTGGGGGACGAACGACCTCGTAAACGGCGTGCGATGGGGGACACGTGCGACGCTGCGCGGAGGAGCTGGCACGCCTCGCGAAAAGGCTGAATTATTGGCCGAACTGTACCGGCGCGCAGGTCTGGACGCCGATGTCGTGACGTCGCAGGATGTACGCTCAGAGAGCGAGCGTGAGGACGCCTTCTATCAACCCGCACACAACGCCTTCGCGCCGGAGGTCGATCCGGAAACGGTGACGAACTGGCGCAAGGAGCTGGGTCTTTCCGAAAGCGCTGCGACAGATGCCATCCCACGCATCGACGTAGAAGGCCAGGAAAGTGCCGCTCTTGCAGAACGCCTTCTCGATGTGCTTCCCGAGGACGCCGAGGCAGCCGAACCCTTCAACGCACAATGGCAACAGGCCGTGGGCGTAAGGGTGAACGACAAAAGCGGCTCGCAGCGCTATGCCAACCCCTCGCACCCGAGCGCCTCCCTCGGTGCTCCGCCGGTGGAAAAAGAGAAGCTCACGCCCGCTGATGACGCCACCGACCCGCTTGCAGTAAACGTCACCCTGGAAGCTGCCGTCTCGTCTGCCCCGCAGGAGCGCTTCGAACTCGTCAGCGGGCAGTGGACGGCGGATGAGGTGGCCGGACGGCAACTCCTCATCCGCATGGCGCCGACAATGGAACTGGGCGAGCTGCTCGAGGCACGTCTCAACGACGTGCGCGTTTTTGCTCCACTTCTGGCCCTTCAGGCGCCGGACCTCTCGAAGGAAGAAGCCGCCAAACTTTCTGAGCGAGGCGACGCCATCACGATCACGGGCGACCGCCTCGAAGCCGATGACGACGGCACGCTCACGTATAACGGGCGCGCGCTGCAACGCCCCGGCGACACCCCCGACCCCGCGAGCGTCGAAACCATCGAAATGCAAGCCACGGCAGAGCATTTTCCAGAGGTGACGCTTGAGGTGCGCCCTCTCGATGCCGACGGCGAGGTCGTCAGCGGACTGCCGGCCTCTGCTTTTTCGGTAAAAGACGAGGGCGAAGCGGCCGGCTTCACGCTCAGCTCCAACCGCGACGCGCCCATCGTGCGCATCCTTGCCGACCAGTCCACGAGCATGCCGGAGCCGTTCCGCGGCGAGAGCATGGAGCAGCTCGTGGACACTGTTCGCGAACAGGTGCTCGCGCAATATCCCGACGCGGATGTGCGATTCAAAGAGACCGACTCCGATCAATGGACTGCGCTCAAGGATGCTGCCCGTGGCGACGCCAACATCATTGTCTACGCCCACGACGGAGAACCCACCGATGGCCTCAATGACGACATTCGCCGTGTGCTGGAAAGCGGACCGCCGGCCGTTATCCTGGATGTAACGGACCGTTTGGCCACGAACCGTGCCAACGGAACGACAACTCCCTTTGACGAAATGGCCGAGGCTACCGGCGGGGCGGCGTTCCCCGTCAGCGGGGGTGAGCGTGAGGCCGCGCGCAACGTCATTCTTGACTACCTGGACGCGTTCGAGGTAACGGACCCGTATCGGCTAACGTACCGCGCGCCTTCCGAGTCGACAGGCGAGCGTACCGTGCACCTTCGCCTCAACGGTGGCGGCGACACCGAAAGCACGACCTCCTACACGGCGGAGGGCGTCGAACCCCCCGTTGAGCTCAGCAGCCTCCACCTCACCGTGAAGGTTGGAGACACCGAGGTAACACGCACCCTCGCCGGGTGGGACGAACAGGGCGAGGGGGGGCCCACCGACGCAGACCTCCGCGCCGTGCGCGGAGCGCTCTTCGGCACGCACCTGCTTTCATTCGAGGCTGCTGCGCCCTCTACGGCCATCGTCGTCGACGACTTCCTGTCTGCCAAGATCACGCACAAGTCCGTCGACCTGGCGGCCCGCGAAGGAGCCGGCCTTCAACGCATACAAAAGAAGCTCCGCGAGGGGACGCGCTTTCTCCCCAGCGAACCGCTGCTGTTGCACGCCCCACTGCCCGCTCCCACCGACGGCAGCGCACGCACCTACGAGACGGGCCTGCGCGCCGTCCTCTTTAGCTCACACTTCACCTTCGGTGAGGATTACGTGAGCACCCGCGCTGACGTGCTACCCACTGCCGGCTTCACCACCGCCGCGCCGGATCGCCGCGTCGCGTTCCGCCGCACGCTACGGCAGACGGCGCGCCTGGCCGTCGCCGAACAGACACTCTTTTCCGAAACCACCCGCTCACGCCTGGCGGGTCGACCGCTCCGAACGCTCAACACGTACACCCCCTACTACTATGATGCGTCCGATATGCCCGACGAGCAGAAGGCACCGTGGCGGCGCGCTGCGCGCAATGCCTGGACGCAGCGGGATCAGTATTTCCTCGGTCCAGAAGACGGCGAAGGCCCACCTGCCTTCTGGAGCGTGACGCAAGACACCGGTTCGCTCCTCGGCCTGCTCGCCGACGGCAGCGGCGGAGGGAGCCGACGCGAGCGTATCGAAGCGTCCATCGACGCGCTGTCACAAACCTTCGCGGTCCTCAACCTCTACGTTGGCGGTGCAGTATCTGCCGGCGCAATCAATCCCATCGGCGGGGTCGCGCTCAGCGCCGTGGCTCTTCACGGGCAGGTACTCGCGCGGATGTACGGCGGCGCGGCGATGGCTGTTGCCCTGATGGATGCCTCTGAGTTGGACCGCTATGCACGACGCGCGGTGCTGTTCGCCGCCTGCGAAGCCAGCAAGATGCTGATCCTGGGCAGCTTCAGCGGCGGATACAGGGTTGCCGAGCGTGCTGCGGAGGCTGTTGGAAACGTCGATGACATGCTTGGAGCCACCGGTGCGCCCAATCCGTTCTCCTGTCCGGGATGAGCTCCGCAGCCCGGTCGTTCACCGCGTGTGACGCGTTAAACCGTCGATGTGGTGTCGGTCTGACTCCCCAATCCATCGGATGCCGGGTACTCAGAACGGAACGCCTGTTCCTGCGCTCGTCGAAGCAGGAATGTCTTTCGACGCAATCGCACCGAACGGCGCATCATGTCGACCCAGGGCGAGCGCTGGGTGAGAGAAGATCGGCCCATCCGCAAGGAGAGTCCGCGATCGGGCGAGTAACATCATGGCGTCGCAGGGCGTGTCCCCTCATGAGGCGTTCGATGACTCCGGCTCATGTGCGCACCGCCAGATCAATGACCGATTCGCCCGTCCCGCCCGTCCATCACCTCACGCACCAGCGCACCGTCGGAGCGACGATGCTGGTTGCTTTGCTCGTGGCGGCATTGACCGCCGCTCCGGCATTTGCCCAGGACTACGGGCTTCAGCCGGCGCCGGATACGCTGACGCAGTCGATCCTCATTCACCCGCCGATCGATGCGACGGAGGGCGGTTTTTCCCTGTCGACCCGAGAGCACACGTACAAGTCGCAGCTCCGCCTGGGCGATCAGCTGGCGCGCGACTTCGGGGTAAAAAA
>NZ_DAXETW010000032.1:0-11615 GCF_051155795.1 Longibacter sp. | reverse complement strand
TGCGCCGCAGCGGCGTCGACGGATGTGAGAGCATCCCGATACGCATCTGCCTCCGTTTCGCTGGACTCCCCGATGAACCGGATCGTCAGGTGGTAGGTATCCGGCGTAGACCAGCGCACATCGATGTCGCGCTGCTGGAACGGGTCTCGGAGGGCCTCCGCCTGGCGGGCACACGCCGAACGGAGTTCGTCGGGCAGGTCGAGGGCGATGAAAAGACGCATGGAATAGCACAGGGAATTGATTCTAAAGGTGGTCGTCGATGAGCATGCCTCCCCTGAAAAAGATCGTCAGCGGCGGACAAACCGGCGTTGACCGTGCCGCCCTCGATGCTGCTATGGAGGCTGGCGTTGACGCGGGTGGCTGGTGTCCCCGTGGACGTCGTGCGGAGGATGGCCCGATTTCAACGAGGTACCCACTTCGAGAGACGCCGCGCCGGGACGTCCGGCAGCGAACGGCGTGGAACGTCCGCGACAGCGACGGCACACTCGTTCTGCTGCTGGATGACGCCGATCGTGGGACGGCCTTCACCCGTCAAAAGGCGCACGACCTGGGTCGCCCGGTCGTGGAGGTCGTTCTACCTGCCGGGCCGTCGGAGTGCAAACGGATCGCGGCGTGGTTGGTGGCGAATGAGATTGAGGTCCTGAATGTGGCCGGACCGCGCGAAAGTAACGCGCCGGGACTCTACGAGGCGGCACGCTCCTTTCTTTCGACATTGCTCCGAGGGCAGATGGACGACGGGTGACGACGAGGAGCGGAGCAACGCGAATTCGGGGTCGAGGGAGGGCTCTATGGGGCGTTCCTACTCAGTCGTCGTTCAGATCCTTCAAGGATTTTCGGTGCCGGTCTTCAAACAGATTCTCCCCGGTCTCGAGTCGATGCGCGGCGCGCCAGAGGAGCGTCACGCCGGCGGCGACGCTGAGAACGACGAACGCGATAACCGCAGGCCAGTACGGAGCCGTGTTGCCGAACTGGCTTGCCTGCATCTCCGGGTGTTTCAGCCATTGATCGGCGAGCCAGATCACGAGGCCAATTCCGAGCAGGACGAACACAACCGCCCCGCTCTTCAGGATGCGGGCATAAAGCGAGTTGTTAGAGGTCGAGTCCACGATAACGGTAGACGGTCGTTCGGAGAATAGAGACTCAGGATGCGTCGTCGGCGGCGGATGCATAGCGCTCCGCATAGGCATCGACGCTCGGGCGGACCGGGATCCCGGCGTCCCGGAGAAACTGCTTGGCGTCCCCGACGGAGTACTCCCGGAAGTGAAAGATGCTGGCAGCGAGGACGGCGCTGGCGCCCCCGATCTCCAGTCCATCCCGAAGATGCGGAAGCGTTCCGGCCCCTCCGGAGGCGATCACGGGAATGCGGACCCGATCGGTGATCCGGCGGAGGAGGTCATTATCGTACCCATCCTTCGTCCCATCGCGATCCATCGAGGTGATCAACAGTTCGCCGGCCCCTCGTTCTTCGGCTTCGACGGCCCATTCGACGGCGTCGAGGCCTGTGTTTTTCCGCCCGCCGTGGACAAACACTTCCCACGTCTCCGGCCCGGTCCGTTTGGCGTCGATGGCTACGACGATGCACTGAGCGCCGAATGCCTCGGCTCCGCGTGAGATTACATCCGGTTCATTCACGGCGGCCGAATTGATAGCAACCTTGTCGGCCCCGGCGTGGAGCATCGCACGCATGTCCTCCACGGTCCGTAGTCCGCCGCCGACGGTGAGGGGAATGAAAATCTGATCCGCGGTGCGTCGCACGACATCGTGCATGATGTCCCGCCCCTCATGTGTGGCCGTGATGTCGAGAAACACCAGTTCATCGGCGCCGGCCGCATCGTAGGTTCGCGCCTGCTCGACGGGATCCCCGGCATCCCGAATATCGACGAAGTTGATGCCCTTGACCACGCGACCCTCATCCACATCCAGGCAGGGAATAATGCGTTTGGCAAGCATAGCGTTCATGTGCGAAGTCAGGGTGTCGGTGCAGTCGCGGTTGGTGCAGTCGCGGTCGGTGCGGTGGGCGAAGCGTACCGGCGATTCCGGATGCCGTGCGTCCGGGGACGCGTGTTAGCAGTCCGGATTCAGGGTCGGTTCGTCGCGGAGTTTCGCAGTGGAGTAGGTGTCGAGATCGACCTTCTCCTTGTCATTCCAGCACCAGAATTGCTGGCATGGGAACTGATTTTCATAAAGGGCACGTCCGACGATGACCGAATCCACCTTGTAGGGGCTGAGCGTCTGAATCTTGACCAGGTCCTTGTGCTGGCCGACGCCGCCGGAGGCAGTGATTTTTGCATCGGACAGGGCGTTGCCGAGGTTGCGGTACGCCTGAACGTTGGGACCGGTCATCGTGCCGTCCCGGCTGATATCCGTGTAGATGATGCGCCGGACGCCTCGTTTCTCCATGTCCAGCGCGAGTTCGACGGCATCCACGCCGGAGCCCTCCGTCCATCCCTGTACGCGCGCCTCGCCGTCCCGGGCGTCGATGCCGACCACGATCCGCCGGCAAGAGAAGCGATCGATGGCCTCCTCAACGAGGTCCGGGTTCCGCACTGCCACGGTTCCCAGGATGACCCGGTACACCCCCCAGTCGAGTGCCTGCTCGATATCTTCCATGGAGCGAATGCCGCCGCCGAGCTGGATCGGGATGTCGAGGGCGTCCGCAATGCGGCGGATGACCTCTCGGTTATCGTCTCGGTCCTCGCTTCCGCCGCGTGCCGCATCGAGGTCGACCACGTGCAGAGTTCGCGCATTCTGGACGCGCCAGAGCTTGGCCATGTCGACGGGATCGTCGAAGTAGACCGTTTCGTCATCGTACGATCCCTGGTGTAGTCGCACGCAGCGACCGCCGCGCAGGTCGATGGCGGGGATGATGAGAGCCATAGCGAGAGGGGAGCAGGCGATAAAATATGATGGCGGCGATTGCACTGCCGACGGCGGCGAGCGTTTCAGGGTCGGTCACGACATCGTCGCTACAAGTGCGTGAAGTTTTCCAGGATGCGAAGGCCGTGGTACTGGCTCTTTTCCGGGTGAAACTGAACCCCGAATACATTATCACGCTGAACGACGGCCGGAAAGGCGTGCCCATACCTGGAGGTGGCCAGCACGTCGGACGCGTCGGCGGTGACTGCGTGGTAGGAATGGACGAAGTAGACGTACGGCTCGCCTCCTTCGTCGAGCCCGTCAAAGAGGGGCGACGAGCGCGTCGGGGAGAGGACGTTCCATCCCATATGCGGCACCTTCAGGTCTGTCGCTGCGCCGTGGGCCGCGCGGTGGAAGTGAACCACCTGACCGGGGAGGAGCCCGAGACCTTGATGCGTGCCATGCTCCAGGCCTTCGTCGAAGAGCAACTGCATCCCAACGCACACGCCAAGGAACGGAATCCCGCGATCGATGGCGGCGTGGATGGCGTCCTCCACCTCTCGCGATCGGATCTCGTTGATGCAGGAGCCGAAGGCCCCGACGCCGGGAAGAACGAGTCGCTCGGCGACAGCAATCGCGTCCGGATCGTCGGTGCGCAGGACGTCTGCGCCCACCGCCTGGAAGGCTTTCTCGATGGAGCGCAGATTCCCGATGCCGTAATCGATAATGGTGACCATGCAGAAAAGGGGTCGATAGAAAAGCCGATCGTGCTTGCCCGGTGGACTACTCCTCGTTCAGCGCCCGGGACCGCTCCGTCGCCGTGTTGACCGCATTGATGATCGTCGTGCGCAGGCCGCGCGACTCCAGTTCCGACACGGCAGCGATCGCCGTGCCACCCGGGGTCGTGACTTCATCCCGGAGGATCGCCGGGTGCTTGCCCGTCTCCAGCACCAGCTTGGCCGCACCGTAGACGGTCTGGGCGGCAAGGGTGGCGGCGACGTCTCGAGAAAGGCCCTGCTGGACCCCGGCATCAGTGAGTGCTTCGATGAACATGTACACGTAGGCGGGCCCGCTGCCGGAGAGGCCCGTTACCGCGTCCATGAGCGACTCTCGCGTTGTCACGACCTGTCCTACGGCCTCAAACATATGCTTGACCGTCTCCAGGTGACCGTCGTTCGTGAAGGCGCCTCCCGCGATCGCCGTAGCCCCCTCATCAACCAGGGCGGGCGTGTTCGGCATCACGCGCACCACCGGCTGCTCCGAGCCGAACGCCATCTGCAGCCGCTCGGTGGTGACACCGGCGAGCACGCTGACGACGAGCGCCGTTCGGGTCACGTGCTCGCGGATCTCGGTTACCACCTCCGATCGACTCTGCGGCTTGATCGTCAACAGAATGATGCTGGCATTCCGGACGGCTTCGACATTGTCCGTCGTGGTCCGGATGCCCGGGAAGGCCTCGTGGAGCTCCTCCAATGCGCCGGGGGATCGACGCGTCGCAACGACCTGCTCCGGGGCGACCCGCTCACTGCGAATCATGCCGCCGATCATCGCGCGACCGATGTTTCCGGCTCCGATAACGGCTACGGTTTCGTCTGAAAGCATCGATGGGCTCGGGTTTGTGCTGGATCGAAGAACGGACGGAGGGACATCATTCTCCGTGGTGAGCCGCCGAAAGGCCGCCCTATATCGTTCCTTTCGTCGACGCGATCTCCGGGTGAGAATCGCTCCGGTTGATCGCCATTCGAAGGGCACGCGCAACGCTCTTAAACATCGCCTCAACCTTGTGGTGACCGTTCGTTCCGTACAAAACGGCTACATGCAGGTTGCAGCGCAAGTGTTCGGCGACGGAGTACCAGAAGTGCCGGACCATCTCGGTCGAGAGGTCGCCGACTGTTGGGCGCGAGAAGTCGACATCCGCATGCAGGTAGAACCGCCCGGAGAGATCGACGACGGCGCGGGCCAGCGTCTCGTCCATTGGTACGTACGCATGGCCATATCGAGCGATGTGCTTCTTGTCGCCGAGGGCCTCTCGAATGGCCGAGCCAAGCGTGATCCCAACGTCCTCGACAGTGTGGTGATCGTCGATCTGCAGGTCGCCGTCGCACCGAACCTCGAGGTCGATCCCGCCATGCTTAGCGAAGAGATCGAGCATATGATCCAGAAATCCGATCCCCGTATCGTTGTCGTACGTCCCCGAACCGTCGAGGTCGACGTCGACCCGTATATCGGTCTCGGTCGTGGCGCGGTGGATGGACGCGGTGCGCGGCGCAGGAGAAGCCATCACGAAGCGGAGTCAGTCGCGGGAAAACGTTGGCGAACAGATGAACATACTTATGATAATGAATCCTTGCTCCGGGTCGTGCCGGACGCCCGGAAGCACCTGTGAATTCTGATCCGTTGGGTTCGCGAAGAATGTCGCCCGGCGTCCTTCGCTTGACAACAAATCTTCGCGATGTGGCGTACGTAATTGCCCGGGGCAGCAAACTGTCTTGGGCCACCGTTGATCGACCTCTTCCCATTCGATGCAGACCCACATGGAAGCGACGCAGACCGGCGCCGAACGGATTCACTGGAGCCTTCAAGACCTGCACGAGAACAGCGAGAGTCTGGAGGCGAGTTTGAAAGATGCGGATCGGCGCTCGCAGCAGTTCGCAGACACGTACCGGGGCCGGATCGACGACCTAGACGCCGACGAGTTGGCGGAAGCTCTCGTCGAGCTGGAAGACATTCAGGATGATCTGGGTCGGGCGTACGCCTATGCCTATCTGGCCTGGTCGACGAACACGAATGATGAAAAGCACGGCGCGCAGCTCCAGAAGGTGAAGGAGGCCTACAACCGGGCGCGCCAGCACCTGCTCTTCATTGAGGTGGAGTGGGCAAATGTTGATGACGAGCGGGCGCGTAAGCTGCTCGAGAGCGAAGCCTTGGAGCCCTACCGTCACTATCTGGAGCTGGAGCAGGAAAACAAGGAACACATACTGACGGAGCCCGAGGAGAAGATTCTCTCGGAAAAACAGGTGACCGGAAGCGGCGCCTGGACTCGCTATTTCGATGAGACCATGGGGGCGGTCCGCTACGAGCTCGACGGCGAGTCGATGACGCAGCAAGAGATCCTGTCGAAGCTGTACGAGCCGGATCGGGAGGTTCGAAAGAGCGCCGCGCTCGCGTTTACGGACGGTCTGACCGACTCCACCCGAACCCTGACGTTCGTTTTCAACACGCTTCTGGCCGAAAAAGCGTCGAACGATCGTCTCCGAGGCTACGAGCACTGGTTGCAGAGCCGCAACGTGTCCAACGAGGTGGAAGATGAAACGGTGGATGCGTTGATCGACGCGGTGACATCCCGCTACGATCTGGTCGCTCGCTTCTACGAATTGAAGAAACAGCTGCTCGGTCTCGACGAGATGTACGACTACGACCGCTACGCGCCGGTCGGAGAGGCCGACACCCGATACGAGTGGGACCAGGCGCGCGGGATCGTGCTGGATGCGTACGGCGACTTCCATCCCGTCATGGGAGAAACGGCATCCCGCTTTTTCGATGAGGACTGGATCGACGCGGCGGTGAAGGATGGCAAGCGAAGTGGTGCCTTCAGTCATGGGACGGTGCCGAGCGCCCACCCATATGTTCTGATGAACTATACCGGGCGCTCCCGCGACGTTCAGACGCTCGCACACGAGCTCGGCCACGGCGTGCACCAGTTCCTCTCGCGGGAGCAAACCATCTTCCATCACGGAACGCCGCTCACGACGGCCGAAACCGCTTCGGTCTTCGGGGAAATGCTCGTCTTCCAGCGCCTGATGCGTAGGGAAGAGGACCGCAAGAATCGCCTCGCGATGCTCGTTAGCAAGATCGACGACACGATCGCCACGGTCTTCCGTCAGATCGCGATGAATCGCTTCGAGCACCGAATCCACACGGAACGACGGACCAAAGGAGAGCTTCCGGCAGCTCGGTTCAGTGAGCTGTGGATGGAAACGCAGGAAGCGATGTTCGAAGAAAGCGTTGTGCTGGGGGATCACTACCGTCACTGGTGGAGCTACATTCCACACTTCCTGCACACCCCCGGGTACGTGTACGCCTACGCGTTCGGAGAGCTGCTCGTCCTGGCCCTCTACAGCCGGTACCAGTCGGCGGGCGACGATTTTGCGGAACGGTACATGGACCTCCTCGCGGCCGGCGGATCCGACTGGCCTCACCGGCTCGTAGAGCCTCTCGGCGTGGATCTTACGGACCTGGAGTTCTGGTACAACGGCCTCGGTGAAATCGAGTCGTTAATTGATCAGGCGGAGTCGCTGGCTTCTGAAACGACGCCCGCGGGCTAAACTCGTCTCGGCTGCGGAGCCGGTTGCGTTCGAGGTGGCGTCCTACGACTGAAGGTGCGGGTACATCCATGGAGTCCGCTGACGGATCGTCGACTGATGAAATGCGCCCGAGCAGCCATCCGCCGTTCTGGGATGTGCGCTACGCACGTGAGCCCGAGCTTTTTGGTGCATCCCCGAGCGCGTTTGTTATGCAGTACGCCGATCGCATCCCACCCAAAGCCGAGGTCCTGGAGATCGGGGCGGGGGAGGGTCGCACGCTCCGAGGACTGGCGCAATCGCGGGGCGTCTCGGGCGTAGGCGTAGACTTCTCTCATGAGGCGATTGCCACCGGCCGGCGGCGAGCCGCCGCTCAATCGCTGGACGTCACCTTCGAACACGCTGACATCCGATCGTGGTCACCGTCGTCGACCTGGGACGTCGTGATCGTCACGTTCGTTCAGCTTCTCCCGCCGGAGCGCAGCAAACTGTACGCGGGAATGCGAGCGGCCGTCCGCCCCGACGGACTCGTCCTGGGTCAGTGGTTTCGACCGGACCATCTGTCCGGCGACTTTGATCGCGTGGGACCGAATCGACCGGATCGAATGGTCCCGCCGGACGAGGTCGAGGCTGCATTCAAGACGTTCCATGATCTCTCGGTGACGTCCGAGGTCGTATCACTGGACGAAGGTCGGCTTCAGGGTGAGGCGGCCACGGTTCACCTTGTCGCACGCTTCCCGGCGTGACCGACCTGGCGTTCGATTGGATGTGTGGCACCCCCCTTTTCAATCCACCGCGCCGCAGCGCCGTCCCTCTTCATGAACGTGGGGGCTTCCCCCACAGAAGGATGCAAGTCCTTCCGTAAGCGCTTCCCATTCATGTCTGTCTATTCTGCGCCGAGCTTTTGTGTAGCGTGTTCTTTGCGAGCCGGATCATCGTTCGTACCCGAACAGGCGCGCCGGTTCGACTGCCTTCCCTCACCGATTTTGGTCGCTAACATCGGCCGCGCCTCATCCCGTACCTCTTTTCCTCTCACCCTTCTACACGTGCTATGATGAATGTGAACTCGATTCTTCTTGCGCGGGACTTCTCACCGGTCTCGAATCAGGCGTTCCGATATACGCTGGATCTCGCGCAACGAACGGGAGCAACGCTCCACGTGCTGTACGCGCAGGTCCTTCACGAGGACCCGACGCAACCGGGAGAAGAGATCAGACCGGCGGGAGACATCAACGAGATCCGGCGTCATCTCTCCCTCCACGCGAACGGAGACAAAATCGATCGGTCCGTTTTCGACGTGGAAATTGAGGAGGCAGTGGTACGCGACGTGGCTGCTGCTCCGGCCATTCTGAACTACGCAAGCGAGCACGACATCGACATTATCGGTCTCGGGACGCACGGGCGTCGGGGGCTTCGCCGCTTCCTGCTCGGAAGCGTCGCAGAGGAGGTGGTTCGACGGGCCGACCGCCCGGTCCTGACCGTCCGCGGCGAAGAGGACACGTCGAGTGATGAGGACTTTCAAGCTGCTGAGCGAATTCTCGTACCAATCGACTTCTCCGAACCCTCGAGAGAGGCACTTCGCCACGCGCTGGCGCTGGCCGACCTCTACGACGCCACCGTGGACGTGCTCCATGTTGTCGAGCAGAAGCTCCATCCCGCTTTCTACGTCGGCGGCGTCACCGACATCCGCGATATTGATCCGCAGATCGAGGAGAAGGTGGAAGACCGGATGCAAGCCTTCATCGACGAGACGGTCGATCTCCCGACGGGCGACTCCGGCGGCCCGGCGGCCGAAGCCGTATCTGCGCCGGTAAAAGCATCCGTCACCCCACACGTGATCATCGGGACGGTTGACACGGAAATCCCGTCGTTCATCGAGGACCACGATATCGACCTCGTCGCCATGGCGACGAAGGGGCAGACCGGTCTCGACCGCATTCTGCTCGGCAGCGTCGCAGAGAAAATCGTGCGCCTCTCTCCGTGTCCGGTTCTGACCGTGAAGGCGTCGGGGCGGACGCTTCTGAGCGGCCCCTCGGAGTGATCGTATCCACATACGTCGGTCTTACCCATTAATAAAACGGGAAGAAGTATATGACGATGAGAGAGATTTTGGTACCAACGGACGGGTCGAATACGGCGGTTCGAGCGCTCGGCTATGCTATCGCTCTCGCCAAACGTACGGATGCCCGCATCCACATCGTGAATGTGGAAGAGCGAGAGCCGCAACTGTCCGAGTTGGTCTCCATTCAGGAGAGCGACATTCTGGCTAATTTGCACGCGGACCTTTCCAGTGATGAGCCTCCCGTGGATGGCGAGCTTCGGATTGAGGCCGAGCACATCCCGGACCGGACGGTCCAGCGGACCGTCGTTTGTCCGTCGGCCGCACGGGGCATCCTGACCTACGCCGGGGAGCATGACATCGACGTGGTTGTCATGGGTACGCACGGCCGGAGCGGGATTCAGCGAGCCATGATGGGAAGCGTCGCGGAAGAGGTCGTCCGTAAAGCGCCCTGCCCGGTCCTCTCGGTCTGCCCGAACGCCGGTGAGGTGGACCCGGCCGCGGGGCTACGGCCGCATCTCGACCGAATTCTTGCTGCGGTCGACCTGTCGCCGGCAACGGATCTGGTGCTCGACCAGTCGGCCCGCATCGCCGAACTCTTCGATGCGGACGTCGAACTGCTGCATATCGTGGAGCGTGTCACCCTGCCCCCGGCCTACGGCGTCGGAGCATCGTCCTTGAATAACGAAGCGATCGAGGAGCGGGCGACGCGTGATCTCGAGAAGCGGGCGGGACCGCTCGGCGAGCGCGGGATCGAGACATCGGTGCACGTGGTATCCGGTCATGCATCGAGTTCGATTCTTGAGCGAATTGACGAAACCAAGCCGGACCTCGTCGTGCTCGGAACGCACGGATTTACGGGCGTCAAACGCGTCATCCTGGGCAGCGTCGCCGAACAGGTCCTTCGCCGTGCGCCATGCCCCGTTCTCACGACGCGCACGTCCCACAGAGAGGACGAGAAGGCCGCTGGAAAAAAACGCGTCACGTCGACCTCCGGCGGCGACTGATTGCCGGATCCCATCTCGCCATCTGCCCAACGCCCGTTTCTCAATCGCTTGATTGTGATGTTCAAAACCGACACGATTCTGCACCCGACGGACTTCAGTGACGAGTCGCACCATGCGTTCCGGTATGCATACCAAATGGCGAAGCTGCGCGGTGCGGAGCTTCACCTGCTGCACGTCGCCCCGTCGCTTGGTGACGACCCTCTCCGTGGAGCGTTCGACGCCAGCCTGGACGAAGAAGCGTTCTACCGGGAGATCCGGGACGAAGCCGACGCCCGGATGAAGTCCCTCATCGAAACAGTCGAAGACAGCGACGTCCCCGTGCGGCGCGTCCACACCCGCGGCGTCGCGCCGGCGCAGGTCATCGCGGACTATGCCGAGCGGGAGGGGATGGATCTGGTCGTGATGGGGACGGAAGGGCGCACCGGCGTGTCTCGGATCGTTCTTGGGTCCGTCGCTGGAGAAGTCGTCCGGAAAGCGCCTTGTGCGGTTCTCACGGTGAAAGAGGATACCAAGATGCCCTCGGATATCGACCGCGTGTTGACTCCGGTCGACCTCTCCGAGTTCAGCCGCCCGTTGCTCCGTGCTGCCCGCGATCTAACGGCGTCGTTCAACGCGTCGATGGACGTGTTGACCGTCGTCGAGCCGCTGCCTTTCCCTGTGCCGCTTGTCGGTGCCGTGACACTCCACGACCTCATGCCGGACCCAGTCGAGCAGTCCCAGAAACAGTTGGACCGCCTCGTGGACACCACCGAGGGGCTGCCGGTCTCGATCCGGACACACGTGGAGGAAGGGCATGCGGCCATGACGATCGTGGACGCCGCGGCCGAGCATGATGCCGACCTGATCGTGATGGCGTCTCACGGCCGGACGGGCCTGGAGCGGATCATGCTGGGCTCTGTTACGGCCCGGGTCGTGCGGCGCGCCGAGTGCCCGGTCTGCGTCCTGCGCGTGGAGCCGGAGCAGACAGAGGAAGAGGTGGAGAAGGCCGCCGCCGAATCCGAAGAACCCGGCACGGATTGACCGGAAGACCGGGGCGACATGGATTTTACGTCTCGTTCGATCACTTGACAATGCGCTTCTGAGACGGGCCCGTTATCATATGCGGGCTCGTCTTTTTTCTTCGATTCGTACCCCGCTTTCATGGACACTCTTTCACGTCGGACCGGCGATGCGTCTCGGCTGGTTAGTCCTTTCGTCGCGCGCTCTTCCAGGCGGACATTCATCGTCGCGCTGGCTCTCGTCGTCAGCATCGCAGGGTGGGTACCTGCTGCTGTCGCGCAGGATGTGCCTTCAGTGGAGCAACGGCCCGGCCTGAATGCCGATTCCGTTCAGCAGCGACTGGACCGGCGGGTGCCCGCCCTGCTCGACACCCACGCGGTGCCGGGGGCTGTT
>NZ_DAXETW010000031.1:0-25977 GCF_051155795.1 Longibacter sp. | reverse complement strand
ACGACGTTAGACACCAGCGCCCCCGCAAAGGACCGGTTCCTCTCGGCCTTTGAGATGAGCAACGGGCAGGCGCTCAACGGAAAAAACGCCTCCATCTCCAGCCATCGCGAGACCGCCATCCAGCGGTTCGCTGAGCTGGGGGTCCCGACGAATAAGCTGGAGGCCTGGAAGTACACGGACATCTCGAAAATCGTCGACCGGGAGTATACGCTTCCGCTCTCGATGAACGTCCCGGACGTGGACGCCTCCGACCTCGATGATGTGCTGATCGAGGACCTGGATGCTCACCGCGTCGTGACGGTCAACGGACGGGTCCACAACGGCCTCTCCGATATCGGCACGCTGCCGGATGGCGTTGTCGTCTCGAGCCTTGCCGATGCCGGTGCCAACCACCCGGACATCGTGGAGGCGCATTACGGCAAATACGCGGACTTTGAAGACGAGGCCATGACCGCGCTTAACACCGCGTTCGTTCAGGACGGCCTCTTCGTGTACGTGCCCAGCGGTACGGCTGTCGAAAAACCGATCTACGCCGTGCACCTGACGGTTTCGGACGCCGACGTGATGATTCAGCCGCGTCACCTGTTCGTCGTGGAAGACGGCGGGACCGCGACCATCATCGAGATGCAGCATACACTCACCGACGCCCGGGTCTTCACGAACACGGTGCGCGAAGCCTATGTCGGCGCTCGCGGCAACCTGGACCACTACATCGGCCAGGTGGAGAGTGACGCCTCGTCGCAGGTTCAGACCACGGCGGCGTACCACGAAGACAACAGCGTCTTCTCGACGAACACGATCACCCTGTCGGGTGAGATGGTGCGCAACAACCTCACCATTACCCCCGATGGCGAATTCTGCGAGTCCAACCTGTACGGGTTGTACCTCGGGAAGGACCAGATGCACGTCGACAACCAGACGCTCGTCGATCACGTGCACGCCGATTGCGTCAGCAACGAGCTCTACAAGAACGTCCTGAACGATGCATCGAAGGGCGTCTTCAACGGGAAAGTGTTCGTCCGTCCGGACTCCCAGCGGATCAACGCCTACCAGTCGAACAAGAGCATCGTGCTCTCGAACGAGGCGAACATGTATACGAAGCCCGAACTCGAGATTTACGCGGACGACGTGCAGTGCTCCCACGGAGCCACGTCAGGGCAGCTCGACGAGGAGGGGATCTTTTACCTCCGGTCGCGCGGCCTCTCGGAGAAGCGTGCGCGCATCCTGATGCTCCAGGCGTTTGCCCAGGACATCGTGGATGAGATCCGCGTCGATGCCCTGCGCGAGCACATGACGGATCGCCTCCGCGAACGCTTCGCCAGCTACTTTGACCGCAGCGAATAACGCTTTCGCTACAGTGTGAAGCGGCCCGGTCGCTCGTCACACTCGCGTGACGCGGCACCCGGTCGGGCATTGACGGGCGGGCCTGTGGCGCACTCCGGCACAGTCCCGCCCGCATGCGCATCCACCGACGTCTTCCTCCCCTCGACGCCTCGACACCATGCCGACCACCGCTCCAACGCCAGCAACGTTCGACGTGGACCGTGTGCGGCGGGACTTCCCGGCGCTTCGCCAGGATGTGTACGACGATACCCCTCTCGTATACCTCGACAATGCGGCGACGTCGCAGAAGCCGGAGGCCGTTATCGATCGGCTGAACCGATATTACCGCTCGGAAAACAGCAACGTTCACCGGGGCGTCCACCGCCTCAGCCAGAAGGCGACGGACGCGTACGAGGATGCACGGGAGTCGATTCGATCGTACATCAATGCCCCTGCCACGGAGCAGGTCATTTTCACCAAGGGAACGACCGAATCCATAAACCTGGTGGCCAAAACCTTCGGCCAGCGCCTGGAGGCGGGCGATGAAGTTATCATCACCGAAATGGAGCATCACGCCAACATCGTCCCCTGGCAGATGCTACGGGACGAACGCGACATCCGTCTCAAGGTGGTGCCGATATCCGACGACGGCGTGCTGGATCTTGGCGCCCTGCACGACGAGCTGACGGAACGGACCCGCCTGGTCTCCATCGTCCACATCTCCAACGCCCTCGGAACGGTCAACCCGGTCGAGGACATCGTCGATCTGGCCCACGAGCACGATATTCCAGTGCTGGTGGACGGCGCCCAGTCGGTTCCTCACGGGCCGGTGAACGTCCAACAGATCGGCGCCGACTTCTACTGCTTCTCCGGCCACAAGATGTGCGGCCCCACGGGCATCGGCGTCCTCTACGGCCGAAGAGAGATGCTCGAATCGCTTCCCCCATACCAGGGAGGGGGCGACATGATCGAGGAAGTCACCTTCGACAAGACCACGTACGCCGATCTCCCGCACCGGCTCGAAGCCGGAACACCCAACATCGCCGACGCCATTGGCCTCGGAACGGCCGCCCGGTACATGCAGAACCTCGATGCCGAGGCGGTCAGCACCCATGAAGCGGACCTGCTTGCGTACGCAACCGAGCGCGTGAGGTCGATCGACGGACTGCGCGTCATCGGCACGGCTCCCGACAAAGCGTCCGTTCTTTCGATGTCGTTCGAGGACTTGCATCCGTACGATGTCGGCACGATCCTCGACCGGCTCGGCATCGCCGTCCGTACCGGGCACCACTGCACGCAGCCGCTTATGCAGCGGCTCGGTCTTCCCGGCACTCTCCGAGCATCGTTTGCGTTTTACAATACTCGGGATGACGCAGACGCGCTCGTCGACGCGCTCGAGACCGCAACCACCATGCTCCGCTAAAGATACCCTCTCTCGCCCCCCGTTTCCATGACCGCTGCTGTGGATGATCGCGCCCGTGAGATCGTGGACGAGTTCGCCCTCTTCCCGGACTGGATGAGCCGGTATCAGTACCTCATCGAGATGGGCGATGACATCCCCCCTATCGACGACGAGGACAAAACGGACGCGCACCGAATCCACGGCTGCCAGTCCAAGGTGTGGATCCGCGCAGACTACCATGAGGATCGCGATGTGCTCACCTTTCGAGGAGACTCCAACGCGAAGATCACGCGCGGGCTCGCCGCTCTTATCATTCGCGTTCTCAACGAACAACCGCCGGCAGTCGTGGAGAACGCCGACTTCGACTTTCTGGACGAAATCGGGATGCGCGAGCACCTGTCGTCGCAGCGCAGCAACGGGCTCGCGGCCATGATTGAGCAAATGAAAGACCGGGCGTCGCACTATGCATGACACCTCGCCCAACCACCCTGATTCCCTGTTAACGCCGTTCTGCTATGTCTAACACCGTGCCTCCCGACACCACCGACGAGACCCCGGACCGCTCGGACGAACAGCGCGAGCTGGAGCGTCCGGAGATCATTCCGGCCCACATGCAGCCGGAGCCGGAAACGGATCTTAAGCAGCGCATCGTCGCGAACGTGAAAGAGATCTACGACCCGGAGATTCCGGTCAACGTGTACGACCTCGGTCTGATCTTTAATATCGACGTCCACGACGACAATCACGTGGACGTGCTCATGACGCTGACGGCCCCGAACTGCCCGGCCGCCGGCATCCTACCAGGCCAGGTGGAAGACGCGGTCCGGATGACGGACGGGGTGGAAAGCGTGTACTTGGAGCTCACGTTCGACCCACCTTTCACCCCCGAGATGATGTCAGAAGAGGCCCAGCTCGAGCTCGGCTTTATGTAAGTTGGTCGTTTGAAACGGATCGCATCCCGCGTCGCAGGTCGGCATGGTCCGACGCAGGTGCGTAAATCTGCGGACCATTCTCTTCAATCCAACTCTAACGTCCTTTCTTTTCATGCGTTACGCCCAAACCATTGCCATGGCGGTGGATCTGCTCGCCGACGGGCGAGCAGAGGACGTGGCCCGTATGCTCGAGCCACTTCTTCAGCCGGTGGATGGGTCGGTGGCGGTGGATGAAGGCATTGTGCGGCTGCAGAGCCTGGCCGCCTGCATCGACGTGGTGCAGGCCGGTCGGCCGGAGCGTGCGCTGGAGCGGCTCGAACCATTTGAGTCGGTCGACGGTCGTGATCGTTGCGGCCCGACGGCGCGGGCGGATGTCGCCCTCTGGCTCGGCTGGGCGCACGCGTTTCGAGATACGACGTCCGACGAGGAAGCGCGCGCCCTCTCCCTACTCGACGAAGCCCTGTCGCTGTATGCCCGCCACCACAACGTGCGTGGACGCTGCTGGGCACGGCTCGGCCAGGCCCGCGCCTACTTCGCGCTCGACGAATACAACCTGATGCGGCGCGCGTTAGACGAGGCGGCCTCTCTGCTGGAGAAGGTCGACGATCAGCTGGCCGCACGATGGCTCCACGACCTGCGCGTCCCGGCGCTACGGTTCGAAGGACGCTACGAGGAGGCCCGCCGCCATCTCGACGCGTTGTCGGACATCGCCGAGGAACGCGACGACCACCGCATCCGCGGCCACGTTGCGGCGCAGCGGGCGGCGCTCTCGTACGACCTGGGCGCCAGTCCGGCGTCGATTGTCGAGCAGGCCCAATCGGCCGAACGCCTGCTCTCGCCTCCGTCCGCCATCTCCAACTATCCGCTGCTTGCCGCTTTTCACGCGCACGTCGGCGTCCTCCTCCGCGTGCAGCAGCTCGAGCGAGCAGAAGACGTCATCGATCGTGCCGCTGACGCTGTCGAGGGGTACCCGGTCGGGCGCGCGCACCTGCAAACGCTTCGGGCCCGTGTCGCACTCCGGCGCGGTCAAACAGGCGTCGCGGAAGGCCACCTGCAGGACCTCTTCGAACAGGCGCACCATCTGCCGCACGGCCTCCACCGCTCCCACGTCGCTCTGTTTCGGGCGGAATTACTGACGCGAAACGGAGCGCTCGACGACGCCGATCGGTGGACACTCCGTGCCCTTCGAAATGCGCGGGAGACCGGGCACCGAGGACACCAGTTGCGGTGCCTCTGTACGCGAGCCTCCCTCCTGGTTCGGCGGGGCGCCGCTGAGGAAGCGCGGACGGTCATGGAGTCCACCTCGGCGTACGGCGATTACGATACCGTGCTGCCGTACGTGGTCCTTCGTGCATCCGCGGAAGGTGACGTGGCCCGTGCGCTCGGCCACTGCGGCGACGCTCGGGTGGCCTACAGCGTGGCGAGGTCCGCAGCCTCCGTGATCCAGGACGAATCCGCGGTTCGCGACCTCACGGATCGGCTTGCGGCGACGGATGAGACCGCCGAAGCGGATCCCAGCAGACGGGACGAGCGCGTCACGGAGCTACCCGTTCCCTGCGGGCCGACCACCGCTTCCGGCAAGCCTTCAGCCGATGCGTTCGAAGACGTCATCGGCGCTCTCCTCTCCCACGCGTCCCGTTCCGTCCCTCTTGTGGCGGAAACGTGGATCCACACGGTCAAGCCGCTCTTTCCCTCCCGATGGATTGGCTTGTACCGGCGGGCGGCGGCGGGAACCCTGGAGCGGCTCCACGCTTCCGGCACCGATCTCGACAATCTTCCAGACCCCGCGGCGTTGCGCGTCGGCAGGCCCAATGGCGGCGGTTCCGCCGCGGAGCCCGACGCCGTGCCCCGCACCGATACCATCCGATGGATTCGGCTGTCTGGTGCCTCGAAGACCCCGTACTTCTTTGGCGTAGACGTGCCCTCGACGTCGTCCGACGAGTCAGACGGCGGCACGGATACGCTCGATCGGATCCGCCCGTGGCTGTCTGTGCTGGGTCTGGCGCTCGAGCACGCCGAACAACACCAGTTGACCACCCGACGGTCGGCGCTCCAAGACCCGTCGGAGATCCCCGTCGATGGCTTCGTTACCGAGAGCCCGTCGATGCAGGCCGTCGCGCAGCAACTCCGACGAATCGGCACCAGCCACAGTCCGGTCCTTATCACCGGCGAGCGTGGGGCCGGCATGCTGCACGTCGCAGAAGCCGTCCACGCCACGAGCGGACGCGCAGGAGCCCCGTGCACAGTCGTCCAGTGCTCCAGCATGCAGCGCGAGCCGATCGACCGGAAGCTGTTTGGAGATGCGCGGGACGGGACGTTCACGCGGGGGGCCTTTCAGTCTACTGACGGAGGGACCGTGATCCTGCACGAGGTGGACGCGCTGCCGGAATCCGTGCAAGACCGTCTGATTGAGGCGATCGAATCCGGGGACGTCGTGCCCGTAGGTGCGTCCGACCCAACACCGGTGGATGTTCGGATCGTGGCCACTTCCGCTGCCGACCTCCGGTCGGCCATACGGGACGGGCGTTTCCGCGAAGACCTTTACCTGCACCTGAACGTGATCCCGATTCGCGTTCCACCGCTCCGTGACCGGCGGGAGGACATCCCGCTCCTGGTGCGGCACTACATCGACGCCCTCCGTCCCGACGGTACGCCGCCGGTTTCAATCACCAGCCGGGCCGTCAACGCCATGCTGCAGTACGATTGGCCGGGGAACGTGCGGCAGTTACGAAACGAAATCGAACGGACCCTTCTGCTCGTCCATTCCGAGCCGGCTCCCCTGATCGACGAGGAGTTGCTGTCCGACCCGATCCAGGATGCCTCCGACGCCTCTCCCCTGTCCCGCCCGTCGACGCGATCTGCGCGCGACAACGAGGATGCACCGGCCCTGGAGTCCGTCCTCCAGCCGGAAACCTCGCTCAGCGACGTACTGGCGGCCACCGAGGCGGCCGTGATTAAGCGAGTGCTGGCCGCCTGCGACGGACAGATCACGGCTTCGGCCGATGTCCTGGGCCTGACGCGGCAGGGACTCTACAAGAAGATGAAGCGTCTGAACATCGACGCCACCGTTTTTCAGCCATCGACGGCGTCCGCCTGACCGGTAGACCGCCGACCTTTTCCCGAAGCATCGATTGATATCATGAAATCATCCGACCCATCGCCCTCTTCCGAGACGGAGCCGTCGTCATCGGCTCCATTCCGCCTTCACCTGGATCACGCGTCCATCATGACGACGGATCTCGACGAGGCGGTCTCATTCTACGTGGATCTTCTCGGTCTGGAGTGCCGCGTGGTCGAAGACGACCCCATTCGGGAGGGGCGCCGGCGCGCGATGCTGGCCGACGACAAGGGGAAGGACATCGTCGAACTGATCGAGATGACGGAAATGAAACATCCGTCCGTCCCGGGCCGCGGCGGCATCCACCATCTCGGCTTTTCTCTGGAAAAACAGGAGTGGCATGCCCTTCGATCGCGACTCGACGCGGCCGGGCACCCGTACCAGGAAACGAAAGGCCGGCTGTTCGTGCGCGACGCCGACGGACTCGTCCTCGAAATCGAGCACGGCACCGCGTAGGCACGGAGACTGTTCTTTCGTCTGATACACCGGGCCGGAACTATCGCGTGCGGTGAGCGAGCTTACCAACTTCCGCTTGCCCCACCTCCTCCGAACGATCCGCCTCCACCGCTGAAGCCACCTCCGCCGCTGAAGCCGCCGCCCGAAAAACCACCGGAGCTAAAGCCGCCGCTGCTCATCCCGCTGCCGGATGATATCACCTGCGATTTCGTCCACATGCTCGCAGGCAGGTAGAGCCAACCGAGTTGCAGTCCGCGCTTGATCGTTTCGCCGTCCTGAAACCGTTTCCGCATGTCCTTCACGTCGTCACTTCGGAGGACGAGCACCAGATGCCAGATAAATGCGATCAGCGCCGCCGGCACCCCGATGGCGACCGGCACGAGCGCGAGGGGCGACTCGCCGAAAATGACCATCCCCAGCCCGGCGAAGAAAGAGACCGTCCCGACCAGGGGGATCAGCCCGAGGAAGAAAATTCCGATTAGAAGACACCCGATGCCGTTCTTCGCGGTCCCGGTAAGAATCAGATAGGCGGGCAAGATGCCGAAGAGGCCACCCAGAAGAAGCGCGAACAGTCCACCGACGCGTGTAGGCACCCCGTCGGAGCTTGCGGCCGGCGGTTCGTACGTCCCTTCGATTGACTCCAGAACTGCCGTGACACCCGCACGGACCCCGGCGTCGAAGTCCCCGTCACGGAATCGTGGACGCATCTCATGACGGATGATGCGGTCTGCCGTCGCATCGGGCAATACACCTTCGAGGCCGAACCCCACTTCGATGCGCATTCGGCGCTCCTCTTTGGCGACCATGACCAGTACGCCGTTATCGAATTCCTCGGTACCGAGCGCCCATTCCCGCGCTACGGCGAGGCTGTAGTCTTCGATTGCGTAGCCCTCAAGAGACGGCACCGTCAGAACGGCCACCTGGTTACCGCTCGTGTCCTCGTGCTGTCTGAGTTGCTGGTTGATGATCTGCTCTGTGGTCGGCGCAAGCATGTCGGCGTTATCAACGACGCGACCGGTGAGCTCAGGGACCGACTGGGCCGCAACCTGCCCGGGGTTCGCGAAGAACAGCACGAAAAGCAGCACCGTGCTGAGTGTGGGAAGGACGGAGCTTCGAAAAGATGGCAGCATCAATATATCAGGGGAAACGAGACGGATCGACAGAAGAGGCTCAGACGGATGGGGTCACGTGTCGTGGCCTTCTGAAGACCCCTCTTCCGTGGATGGACCGAACCCGGGCGTTCGAATCGAATCGGGCAGCTCGTTCTCATCGTCCGGCCGAATATCGACGCCGCGGCGTTCGAGCATCTTCCCGCACATCTCGATCGCGTCGACGAGACCTGCGGTCAGGTTTCGGTTTGCGATGCCGGTCCGAATGCGGTGGACGACGTCAATCCACTCGTCCTCACTGACTTTCGCATTGATCCCGGTGTCCCCGAGGACCTCGATGCGGTGCTCGTGCAGCGAGACAAACAGCAGTATGCCTGTCCGATCGCGAGTAGAGAACACCTCCTCCTCCACGAACGCCTGCATAGCCGCCCGGTGCACCGTCAGATCGAGCACATCGCTCCCCGCGAGGGCACGCTGGATCGGCCCGACGTACGCACCGAGGATCGCTCCGCCCACACCGCCAAGGAGGGATACCATCGCAACGGCCCACGGCGTAAACAACCAGCCGAGCCCCCAGCCCTGATAGAACTGGACGATCAATAGCACGACGGTCACTGAGAGAAGCGCGACGGCCGACGCTCCGCGCCAGACGGCAATCTCATAGCGATCGCTGCGGGGAACGACGTACGGCACGATCTCACCGGCCGTCCGGTTTTCGGCGTCCGACACCGCGGCAGCGATTTTCTCACGATCAAGGTTCTCGATCAGCGTCTTCATCAATACAGGTTGGATTCGACGGCGGAAGGTATGTCGGGCCGGGCTGTCCCTGAACGACCGGGAGACACCGGCACGCCATGAACATACGTCACGGCGCGCACGACTTCGAATCGGGGCCGGGCTGTGACCTTTGAGGTGTGGGGAAAGGGGACAGGGCGTGCGGTTTGCGGTTTGGTATGGCGGGCGGGATGGTTGATTGTCCGGGTTGTTTTTTCTCCGTTCGACGATCTTCGTTGGACTCCGCACATTCGCGCTTCGTCGCTCGCCTATCGAGCGTCGTGATGGATACGCGTCGGAGTCGGGCTGGGATCACCGCTCATCTGCGGGCGATCCTCCACGGATACATGCGGGAGGTGCGGGTGCGAGCGGACATGCTCCGGAGGAAGTGGGCGCGTGCGACCACTGGACGGTGGACGCATGTTCGGGTGACGGCCGCGATCAGCACGCCAGCGGTCGGCACGCCAGCGGTCGCGACGGCGGTTACCGCGGGACAGGAACCCAGGCGGGACCCGGATCGTCGTCCCCGACGGACTCGGTATACGACAGAAAGGATGTGATAGGACGCGTCTGAACCGTTCGGCCCTCCCACCCCGACCCGTCTCCGCGCTGCTGGCGTTCGATGGTTCGATCGGTGTCAGAGCGGTGCCGGTAGAGAACCTCCACCGTCTCCCACCGCTTCGTGGCCTCCACCGCAGCAGATCCTGCGCCCGAGGCCGTGATCCCCGTTAAGAGCAGACCGAGTACGACCGATGCAATGAGGCCGCGTCGCCACCGTCCGACGAGCGCGCTGCGAACAGCAACGAGGACGGGCGGAAGGCACGGCAGACCGAGCGCTACGGCATACATCCAGATCCGCGCCCGCGGAAATGTGATCTCCACCGGCGTCCAGGTGACAACCACAACGGCCTTCACGGCGATCACCCAGAGGGCACCACCGAGCCATGCAAGCCGCGCGGCCAGCGACACCTCTCCGGAGACGTTTGCAGGGTCAGACATAAAGTCACAGGGGGACGGGCCCGGGCGTTGTGTGACGCGGTATCGACGTAATCGTATCGACGTAATCGTATCGCCGTCGTCGCATCGCCGTAATGGATCTATGACCGCGAGACGGCGCCACGGGCTCATTCGGCAGGCGACACCGGCGGCTGCGCAGAGTTGGACGGCGAGCCCTGGGCATTCTGCTCTTCCCGGACCAGTTCAATCGCACGGGTGGCCTGCTCATACTGCGCCGACCCCTCTCCTGTCAACGATTTGACGGCCTCAAACTGCTCGATGGCCTGATTGTAGCGTCCGATCCAGAGAAGCGCGATGCCTTTGTTGAATCGGGCCGGTACAAACGTGGAATCGGCATCGAGTACCTGATTCAGCTCTTCCACGCCCCGCATCGGGTCGTTGGATCGGAGCAGGACCGTCGCCATATCCGTCCGTACGTCACGGTTCGCGGGCTCACTCTCGAGAACCTTCTCGTATGCGGAGATAGCACGTCGACCGATCGGGGCAATGGCTGGATTTCGACCGTTCGATTCCTGCCCGACGTACTCCATCCAGTTGTAAAAGAGGTCGCCGGTCCGACGCCAGTCCTCTGCATTTCCGGAAGTATCCGACATTTCCTTCTGCAGTTGAGCGGCGCGACCGAATGCATCGGCACCAACGTACAGGTTGACGAGCTGCTCCTGGATGGTACGGCGAACCTGGCCGTCGACGCCCGAGAGCTGCTCTTCAAGCGAGTCGACACGGACCTGGATCGACTCGGAGAGCTCGACCCCGTTTTCTTCGAGCAGGGTGCTCATATCCTGACCGCCGAAGGGCCCGGTGGTCGCACCGCCTGCAGTGCCACCCGCCGACCCACCTGTGGCAGGACCTCCGGTGGTCCCCCTTTCGGCCTGGGCTGAGGGCTGCGGGCTGCTCGCCTCACCGTTCGAGCCCCAGGTTTGACTCTGGCTCCAGAGCGTGACGAAAAACAGAGCCACGACCACGAGAATAGCCGCTCCAATTGTGAGCAGAAGCTGCTGAGACATTAACTGCTGCTCCTCTTCTTCCTCCGTCGAGGGCTCGCCCTCGTCTCCGGCGGACGCTCCCGACGGTAGCCGCGGGTCCACGCGACGCGTGCCGTCGGGGACCTCCCCAAGGATTGCCCCGCACTGGCTGCAAAAATTGGCTCCAGGCGGGTTTTCGGATCCGCACGCATTGCAGAACACCGCGTCCGAAGCACCAGCTTGGTCCTCCGCCGGTGTCCCTTCCGCGGGTGCGTCGGCATTCCCGGCCTCGGAGGCCGCGGACCCAGGCGCATCCTCCGGTTCCGATGCGCCGCGTTCAGACGTGGGATCTGACGATGTCGGTTCGGATTCCGCGGTCATGTCGTGGCCACACAGGTCACAGCGACCGGCACCGGCAGGGACACGGGCGCCGCAGGACGGGCAGGGGCGAGAAGAAGAGGCCATGTCGGGCGACGAGAGTCGAGAGAATGCAGATGTGAATGCTATGCCGAAAACGTTTCCTCCATTTCCATGATTCGGTGTCGCGGGGAATTCGAAAACGATGTACCCTTGTCCCCCGCCCACCCGAACGACATCGGATGACGCAGCGAACCGGTTACCGACCCCAATCCGTTTGAGACCGAAACAATACAGGCCCTTCCGATAAAGACTCCGAGGTCGGTTGTATCCGATTCTCCGGCGCCCTCTCCCCAGTCCTCGCTCAACCTATGCTCTCTCGCCTTACCGGTGTTGCGGTCGGTCTTCTGATCGCCGTTTCATGGCTTCTTCCCATCGAGTCCGCGCAGGCCCAGGCATCTCAACCCTGGCAACAGCGCGTGGATTACGAAATGGACATCACGCTGCTCGCGGACCGCCATCAAATGCGGGGTTCTCAGCGTCTGACGTATACCAACAACTCCCCGGATACGCTTCGCACGGTCTACTATCACCTCTACTTCAACGCGTTTCACCCCAATTCAATGATGGCGGAGCGGAACCGCCATCTGCCCGACCCGGACGGACGCATCGTCCCTCGCATTTTCAACCTGGATGCCGACACGCGCGGATACCATCGGATCCTTTCCCTTCAGCAAGACGGCGTACCGGTCGACTACACCCTCCAGGAAACCGTCGTCCGCGTTGACCTTGCCTCCCCCATTCCACCGAACACCTCGTCGACTTTCGAGATGAGGTTCGAGTCGCAGGTGCCCAAACAGACGCGACGGAGCGGCTGGATGAACGATGAGGGCATCGAGTTCTCGATGAGCCAGTGGTATCCAAAGATAGCGGAGTACGACGAGCGCGGGTGGCACCCCGACCCGTACGTCGGCCGCGAATTTTACGCACCGTACGGCTCGTTCGAGGTCAACATCACGGCACCGGCCGAATACACGCTCGGTGCGACCGGTGTCCTCCAGAATCCCGACGAGGTCGGCCACGGATACAACATGGAGCAGGGCATGTGGCGACCGGAGGACCGTGCCGCCACGACCGATTCGCTCACCTGGCGATTCAGAGCCGAGGACGTTCATGACTTCGCCTGGGCAGCCGACCCGGACTACATCCACGAGACGTTCTCCGACGCTCGGGGCACGCGCTACCACCTGCTGTACGAGGGCGACGTCGAGGAGCGCTGGGCGCCGATGAAGCAATGGGTGCCCGATCTGATCAACTACTTCGGCGACGCCTACGGCGACTACCCCTACCCGCAGTTCACGGTCGCGCAGGCCGGAGACGGCGGCATGGAGTACCCCATGATCAACTTCCTGACGGGTGAACGGAGCCCCGCCTCTCTTCTGGGCGTGACCGCGCACGAGGCGGCTCACGAGTGGTTCTATAGCGCCCTCGGCACGAACGAGGCGGATTATGCGTGGATGGACGAAGGGTTCACCAGCTACGCCACCACGGAGGGCGTCGCTCACGTCAACGGCCGGCAGAATCCCTCCCACACGGGTGCGTACATCAGCGTCCTGTTTGCGCAGCACGTCGGTCTCCTCGAGCGGTTCAACACACCGGCCGACTGGTTCGAGACCAATCTGGGATATGGTATCTCCGCCTACCCGGGCGGTGAGATGGTCGTAGAGATGATGAGTTACGTCATCGGCGAAGACAACCGCGACCAGTGGCTGCGGGAGTATTTCGAGCGCCGGTCCGGAGAGCACCCGGATCCCTTCGACGTAGAGACGTTTGCCGAGGACGTGAGTGGGTTGCGACTCGACTGGTACTTCGAGCAGTTCACCAATACGACCCGCGAGCTCGACTACGGGATCGAATCGATGAGCCAGACCCGTACGGCCGACGGTTTCGAGGTCACGCTCACCCTCCGCCGCCACGCACCGGTGGCCATGCCGCAGGACGTCCGCCTCTCACTTGCAGACGGGAGCGAGCAATGGGTCAACATTCCGCTCGTCGTCATGCACGGGCACAAGCCGGTCCCCGATGACTGGGTGGTGGCCGAACCGTGGCCGTGGACATACCCCGAGTACACGGTGACGGTCGATGTGCCTGCGAAGGCGGAACGGGCGGTCCTGGATCCGGCGCTTCTTACCCCGGACCGGAACCGGCTCAACAACACGGCCAGCGTTCCGGTCTCGAGCCGCTTCCTTCAGCCCCCGCAGCAACAGTGGGACGCCTACGCTATCGGGTGGCGGCCGATGGCCACGTACAGCCATCTATTCGGAGCCGGCGTGGGCCTCCAAACGCGCGGCATCTATCTGTTCGACACCCACCGTACGCAGTACGGGCTCACGCTCTATCCGCAGGTCATCGCGAGCAATGGCGAAGACCCCGTCTCGCTGAACACCGACAACGACGGCACATGGCTCAGCGGTGTCGACTATGAGGTCTCATACGAAGCACCAACGCGGGCGCTCGGCCCCCGGGCGACCACCCTCTTCCGATCTGAGAAAAAGCTCGGCTTCATTGAGTCGGAAATCACCCTGGAGAAACCGTTGTCGCCGTACCTGGCCGACCGCGATGCATCGCTTCGAGTCGGGCTGTTGCATCAGTACAATCGGAGCGACCGCGTATTCGGCGCGCAAGATTTCCCGACGACGGCCGGCGGTACGGTCAATCCGTTTGCGGAAGAACATGCGATGACCGCACGCCTGGATTACCGGATCGACCACCAGGAGAACCACGTCCACGTGCTTCTTGAAGCGGGCAGTTCCGTGCGGTCGGACCTCCCGTCGGCGAATACGACCCGCGCCATGGTCGAGGCCCGCCGAGCCCGCTCCTTCGGTCCCGTCACCGCGCAGGCGGATATGCAGGTCGGCATCGGGACGCGCGGACTCAGCGGATTCAAACGCTTCCAGCTCGGTGGCCGGTCGGTTGACGCGCAGTGGCGCAATGATGCCTTCCGAACCGCGGCGGCCGCTCTCGAAAATCCGGTCGAGGACGCGCACCTCGTCGGGTACGGGCCGGCCGGGCCGGTTGCCTACCTGCAGGCGGCCCCGTTCGCGGGTACCGGGCAACTCGGCGGCACACGAATGGTCGCCGGTCGCCTCTCGCTGCACGCACGTCCGCTTTCTGCGACCGGTGTCGGCGTACTCGAGCCGATCGGTATCGAGGCGTTCTCCGGCATCGGGCAGGCGTGGGACACCGGCGCATTCCTCGCCGGATTCAACGTCAGCGATCTCGTGGCTGATGCCGGCATCGGGGTGCGATACGACGTGTCGGCGGTCGGATTCCTGGATCGGTGGACCAACCAGTCCGACGTCTTCCAAAACCTGAGCTTCGTCGCGCGCTTCCCCTTCTACGTAAGCGATCCCGACCTAATCGGGGAAGACGACGAACTGTCCGGCCGCTGGCTCATCGGCATCGAGCTCTGATCCAAGCTGGCATGTCTTGCTCTGATGCCCGACCCGCGAGTCCAGCCGACACGGGGGTCGGGCGTTTTTATGAAACCAACCACGGTGGATCACCCGCCGCCGTCCTGCTGCATTTCCGCCCGGCGCATGGGCATCGCGTCGATCGTCCGAAACAGGTCGTCAATGCTCAACGGGACGGTCTCACGCCGCTTCTCGGTCCCGTCGAGCCCGACCAGAATAACGGCAAATGGGTCCGTCGCGACGTCGAACCGATCTCGGAGCTCCTGCGCCGATCCGCGCGTGAGCGGCCTGACATCTCCGCCAGGCTGCTTTCGAAATTGCCCTGCGTCCCCTTCCGTGACGGTGTATATCCGAAGCTTCCGTTCCGCAAACCCGTCTGCGTGCCCCTCCCACATCTCAAATTGCCGGGCGAGGTTCTCGTGATCTGCGGCGGGCGCGAATACGACCAGCAAGCGGTGCTCCCATTCATGTTGTGAGAGGTTGGCGTGGACGGAGTCCGACGGCGTGGCCATGAGGGTCACCGGGAACAGGGTCAAGAAAACGGAGAGCAGCCTAATGTAGATACAGTGATGCACGCACATAGCAGGCAGGCTGACGGTGATTCAATTTGCGGCTGCTGGATCCGGCCCTGTTCCGTTCCGATCACGCGCGGTACGCTGGACCCTGACCAACTTCGCAGAAGGCGCCGCGGCTCGTACGTTCTCCCGTCGCTAAAACGTGACGGCAACGCCGAGCATAGGTTGGATGAGGTTCGTCTTCGACCGACGGATGGGCAGTTCGTTCTCGTTCAGCACGCCGTCATTGTTGGTATCCTCGAGGTCGCCCTCCGCGAGGTATTCCGCTTCCTGACCGCGGAGGTACTGAACGCCCAGCTTGAGGAAGAACGACTGCTGCCGCCCGCGCGCGTCCGCATTCTGCCCGAGGCGAATGTCGACGCCGGCGCCCGCGCCGCCGCTCCACGCGAAATCGTCGAAATTCCGTGACGAAGCAATTCGATCCGTTGTACGGTCATCTTCCACCCGGGTCTCCGTGAATAGGTACTTGAATCCGATAAGGCCTTCCAGATACGGGCGTACCGGCCCTGTTGGTGGCTGCAAACGGATAACGAAGTGAGGCTGAACGATAGAGTTGGTCGTGACCACATCGACGGTCACGCGCGGCCCCACGGTCCCACTGAAGGGGACGCGGTCTCGGCTTCGCCCGTAGACCAGAAAGGAGGCATCGAGCCCGATCGTGATCGGCGTATTTCGCAGCATGCCTCCGATGAAAAGATTGGCTCCGTACCCGAGGTTGTCAATGTTGTCGTCAAACTCGCCGACCGGGACCCCGACGGTGAAACTGAGGCTTCCCTGGCCCCTCGGCGCCGTGGTGGCCATCCCCTGCTGGGCCACTGCCGGGGCCGGTAATCCGGCCAGCACGACGGAGACAAGCAGGGAGGCAATGGTCAGATGGAGACGGAACTGGATCGGTTGGCGGCGCATGAGCGGGTGCTGGAATGACGGTGAGGGGATGAGAACCGGGAAGGCGAGGCGAACCTCCATTACGAAGAGCCGCCTCGTGAGGCTGCTGGGTCACGAGAAGGGAGAGCCGGGAGCATGGGCATGGTCGCATCGCGGGGCTGACGCACACCGGCGTCACGCTGCGGGCGACCGCGACTCGAAGCGGGAGACGTGGAACAGGTCGTAGGCGTGCGGTCGCTCGTCGAGATAGAGCGAGTCGGCAAGGAGCTGTCCCATACGAACACCGAAGCCCATTCCATGTCCGGTGAAACCGGTCGCGAAGAGGCAGGCATTGCATCCGGGCACGGTGCCGATAATCGGCCGGTGATCCGGGGAAAAGCTCATCGTCCCGCTCCAGCGGGATTCGACGCGGAGATTGGTGGTCCAGGGGAAGTGGGTGTGGAGGTACCGCTCGATGTCTGCCTGGACCGCCGGCGTCGTTGCGTCCTCATAGCCGACCTCGGTTTCCCGGTGACGGTGTCGCCCTCCTCCCGCGAGGATGGCTCCAGTCTCGAGTTGCCGGGTGTAGAAATATCCGTCGTGCGAGTAGACGGGCGACGCGAGAAACTGATCGGGGGCTGGATGCGTGGCCAGCATCTGTGCGCGGACCGGCCGCACGAAGCGCTTTAGCGACGGTACGATTCGCGGCAGGTAGGCGCCGGCGGCGAGGACGGCGCTGTCGGCCCGGAGATTGAGACGCTGCGTTTTGAGGGAAACGCCTGCCTCCCCGCCGGTCACATCCGTCACGCGATGATACGTGTAGACGTCGGCCGCACTCTCGGAGGCCAGGTGCCGGACGAGGCGAAGCGGATCGACGGCGGCCCCCGACGTGCAGTACAGGCTGCCGCGAAAACCGCGGGCCCGAAGCCGATCCATCGTTTCCGACGGTCCGAGGTAGACCGCCGGGATGCCGGCCGCACGCATGTAGGGCAGGGCCCGGCGGAGCCGGTCGTCTTCGTCCTCATCCCCGGCGACGGTCAGGCTCCCCTGCTCTCGCCATCCGAACGCATCCCCGTTCATCTCAGCAATGAGCCGCCGGTTCTCTCGGGTGAACTGCCAGAGGCGGTGTGCCGTCCGTTCACCGTAGTCGTGAATCGCCGTTAGGTAGTCTTTGTGCGTCCCGAGCAGAACGAAGCCCGCGTTGCGACCCGACGCGCCGCTTCCCAGCGCACCGGCATCCACGATCGCGATGCGGAGGGACGGATCGTGGCGATGCAGCCAGAACGCGGTCGCACAGCCGACAATCCCCCCTCCCACCACGGCGACGTCATACGCGACCGTTCGGCGACGATGTGCCTGTTGCCAGATAGAGACGGTCATGACGGCGAGCGGGTAGGGCAGGCGCAGGTCCTGCAAGGCGGATGGGACAAAGAGATACGAAACAGCACCGGCGTCCCGATCGGGATCAACTACCGACCCGCACGATCACGCGGCCCCGGACGCCTGACTGCAGCATCTGGCGGGCGACGTCGTCGATGCCCTCCAGGGGAACCACCGAGTGGATCATGGACTCGATCGTCTCAGAGGCCAGGATCCCGGCAAGGCGTTCCCACGCGACGATCCGCCGCGCATTGGGGCAGGTGTTGGAGTCGATCCCCAGCAGATTGACCCCGCGCAGGATGAAGGGGAAAACGGTCGTATGGAGTTCATGGCCGCCGGCATTACCGAACGAAGCAACGGACGCGTGGCGTTTGAGTTGCGCAATGATCGTCGCCAACGTCTTGCCTCCGACGGCGTCGATCGCCCCGGCCCAGCGGCCGGATTCCATTGGCCGCTCCGGTCCCTCGGAGAGCTCGCCTCGATCGATGATGCGCGAGGCCCCCAGATCCTTCAGGTATGCGTGAGCGTCGTCGGATCCAGTGGAGGCAACGACGTCGAAATCCATTGAGGCCAGGATCGCCGTCGCCATGCTTCCCGCTCCGCCCGTTGCGCCGGTCACCAGAAACTCGCCTCCGTCCGGACGGGCGTCGTGTTCTTCCAGCGCCATCACGGACAGCATCGCGGTGAATCCGGCCGTGCCGATCGCCATAGCATGTTTGGCGGAGAGCCCGTCGGGCAGCGGGACCAGTTTCGAGCTGTCGACCTTGGCGAGCTGAGTGTAGCCGCCCCACACGTTCTCCCCCAGCCCCCATCCGGTCCCGATCACGAGGTCTCCCGTGCGAAATCGGTCGGAGTCGGACCGTTCGACGCGACCGACGAGGTCGATGCCGGGTGACATCGGCACCTCTCCCCGAATGATCGGCGCCGCATCCCGAACGGCAAGGGCGTCCTTGTAGTTCACGCTCGAATAAAGGACCCGGATCCTCGTGTCTTCGTCGGGAAGGGCGTCCGCCGTTAGCGTCTGGACGCTACCGGCCAGTCCGTTGTCTCCGTCGTGGTCGAGAATGTATGCCTCGAAAGTATCAGTCATACGAGGAGGTCGAGAGCTGGGTGGTTGGGAAAAGACGGAGGTATCGAGTACACGCGGCCTGGCTATTGGCACTCGCCGCTCGCAATGCGCCCGTCGATGATGACGGTGCAGACCTGCGTGGTGTACTCGAACGGATCGCCGGAGTACAGGACCAGGTCGGCGTGCTTGCCTTTCTCGATCGATCCGATCTGGTCTGAGAGACCGAGCAATTGAGCCGCATCGATCGTGAGCGCACGTAACGCTACATCCCGTGGAAGCCCGTTACCGACGGCGACAGCGGCTTCAAACAGGGCAACGCGGGTTTTGGGGACGTACGCTTCGTAGCCGCTCTGAAACGCGATCGGGATCCCGGCTGCGTGCAGCACGCCGGGCGTCGTGAACGCCGCGTTTTCTGCCGCTCCGTATGTTCGAATCATCGGGGGATGCACGATGACGGGAACGCCGGCGGCGCTGACCTGCTCCGTTACGAGGTACGCCTCCGCTGCTCCGTCCAGCACGAGCTCGAAGCCAAACTCTTCCTGAAGCCGTAAGGCCGTCATGATATCTCGGGCTCGGTGCGCCGTGATGAGCGCAGGCACATCCCCCTCGAGCACATCCACGAGCACCTCCATGCCGAGATCTCGGGACGGTGGATTATCGCCGCTCTGCCCGTCCCGGTACTGCTGGGCTTCGATCAGCTTCTGGCGAAGCATCGCTACTGCCTTGGCCCGCGTGCCGGGCGACTCGAAGTTCTGCGACACAGACGGACCGATGGTCATGGCAAGCATCGCCGTGGAGTCTACCACCGCTTCGTCGATTGTACGCCCGTTTGTTTTCACGATCATCGTTTGTCCTGAAATGACCGCCCCCGGTCCATGACCGGTGTGGACGGTCGTCACGCCGAGGGACCGGACCCAGGAGACAAGTTCCTCGCGGGCATTGTACGCGTCGATGGCCCGTAGCTCCGGTTGCATCGGGGAAGACGTTTCCAGTTGCATCTGATCCGATTCGACGTTGTAGATCCCGGACAGTCCAACGGTGGACCGGGCGTCGATCAGGCCGGGCGTAACGACGGTCGCTTCGACGGACCGGTACGCATCGGGAACCGAGATCTCGGCGCTCGGACCCACCGCTTCAATCGTGCGGCCGTTCATCAGCACGACGCCGTCCACAATGGGCTCGCCCGCCATGGTGTACACCGTGTCGGCCGTGACGGCGATCTGCGCATGCGCGGGCCCGGACAGCAGGCTCACGAGGAAGGCAATCACCGCCACGGAGAGAGCACGGGCGGTGCGGGAAAGAGACGAGCGAGGAGTCATGGAAACGAATGTATGCGTCGGAGAAAAACGGGAAGAGCAGCCTTCGGGAAACGGAACGTCAGCCATCAGGTGAGGAGGCCGTGCACCAACCTCGG
Source organism: Longibacter sp. (assembly GCF_051155795.1). Classification (NCBI taxonomy): domain Bacteria; kingdom Pseudomonadati; phylum Rhodothermota; class Rhodothermia; order Rhodothermales; family Salisaetaceae; genus Longibacter; species Longibacter sp. Next base: position 5,752 of record NZ_DAXETW010000031.1, on the reverse strand, counting down.
ATCCTGCCCGTGGATGACCGCTGTGCGGATGAACGTGATCATGTCATCCAACGATTGGCGTGGAACGAGGGCGGCTGCTGGGGCACGCCCGCATGGCAGCAGGCGTTGATCGACAGCCTCACCCATGGATGGCGGCACCGCCCGCCCGGACCAATCAAAACACATCCGTACGGCGCGGAGATGACCGGTGGCGAGATGGGCGTTGGGCTCATGTGAGGACACGACCATGTGAGCGCAAAACGAGACCGGACTCGTTACTCGCCGCTCGGACCGTGGTGATGATGGAGCGTCCCATCGTCGTACACGCCGTAGCCCCCGGTTGCCAGATCGCGATCGTCCGGGTTGTCCCGGTCAAACACCTTTTGCCCCTCCACCCACGTTTCCTCAATGTTCGTGTAGACACTGAGCGGGTCGCCGGACAGAACGATCAGGTCGGCATCTTTCCCCTCCTCAAGCGAACCGATCCGATCTTCCAGTCCGAGCATGCGCGCACCGGCCAGCGTCATCGCCTCCAGGGCCGTTTCTTCCGACATGCCGGCGCGAACGCCGATTGCCGCCGACCGGAGGAACAGACGGGAGTCCGTGATGAAGTCATCGGTATGATACGCAACGTCGACCCCGGCGTCTTCCAGCACCGCACCGGTGCGGAAGTACAGGTTCACCGCTTCATGCTTCCCGCCCGGCGAGTCGATCACGATGATCGAGCAGGGAACGTCAGCCGCGGCAATTTCATCGGCCACGCGCCAGCCCTCGCTCACGTGGTGAAGCACGACTTCGAACCCGAACTCCTTTTTCAATCGGAGGACGGTCAGCACATCATCGTGGCGATGCGTATGGAAGTGGACGATTCGTTCCCCATCGAGAACTTCCAGCAAGGCTTCTTTCCCGAGGTCCGTCGGCGGCATCTCCTCCTCGGACGACGCGGCTTCCTTCTTTTCCCGGTACGCACGCGCGTCAATGAGCATCTGTCGGAGGATCGAGGCCGAGCGTGCCCGTGTGCCGGGGAATGCCGTGTTCTCCCGGATGGAGTTTGTGCCGTTCGCCATCTTGATTCCCCCGCAGATGTCTGTCAGCGGGTTCTCGCAGAACAGCAGGTCCTCGACGGTGTCGCCGTTGCGGAGCTTCAGGTGCGTCGTCTGACCGCTCAGCAGATGCCCGGAGCCGGAAAGCACGTTGACGGTCGTGATGCCCCCGGCACGGGCCCGCCCGACAGAACTGTGGCGGACGTTTACGGCATCAAGCGTCCGGACGCCGGGATGCGTCGGGCCCGACTGATCTCCCCCGTTTACCTGCGCGATATGGGAATGGGTGTCGACCAGGCCGGGCATGATGACCTTTCCCGTCGCGTCGTGAACCGCCGCCCCGGCCGGGATGTCGACCTCACCCTCAGGCCCGACGGCCTTGATGACGCCGTCCTGCACAACCACAATACCGTTATCGATCGGAGCGTCCGCGATCGGATACACCGTGGCGCCGCGGAAAACCTGCGGTTGCGATTGCGCGAGGGTCGGACGGGCGATGCATCCGACGAGAACGATGGCGGCAAACCACGCCGCAAGACCGGGGGAAACGAAGCAGAAAAACCGGTGCATGTACACGGGGGGCTCGGCGAGCAGGGTGGACGATAGGCAAGCCATCGACCGCACGTTGGCGGGACGCGCCAGCGGGTCGATAACCGTCGATGGTGTAACCTATGAGTGCACGTGGAAACAAGCAACGGCCGACCGCCCCGGTACGCGGACGAGAACGGAACCGTATGGCCGTTTTCTTCCGTCCGCGTGGCACATCTGCGGCCCTGGATCGTACATCATATGAAGTTGCCATCAACCACGCCCGAGCCGCCATGACGGAACCGGCAGATCTTCGACGGGGCGCGTTTCTTTTCGTGTTCGACGCGTACGTCGTTCGCATTCAGATCGGACTCGTGGTCGTTCTCTCGTTCCTCCTGGTCCTGGTGCACCTTCCAGGCGCGGAAACGGTGGAGAAGACGCCGTGGGGCAATAATCGCTGGGGCGATGATGTGACGTTGTTTGACGTAGGAGGCTCGTTTGCCCAGACCCGCGTACAGCCCCGCGTACAGGTCGAAACCGCGCCGCCTCAGACCCAGGCAACGGACGAGACGCCGGACACCGAGTCGACGATCGCCGGGGACAACCCCGATGCCGATGCTCCCGATCGGCCTGCTGCTCGCTCCGTGGCGACCCTCGGTCCGGATGGTGTGCACCCGAAGGTGCGGGGGGGAATGCAGCGCCTCTATTTGAACCTCAAGTACCCGGAGCAGGCGATCGCCGATCGCATCGAGGGGCGCCTCATTCTGACATTTGTTGTCAACGAGGACGGGCGCACGTCGGACGTTTCCGTCGCCCGGTCGCTTCATCCGCTGTGCGACAGCGCCGCGGTGAGGGCGGTGCGGCGGACCGCGTTTTACCCCGCCCGGGCCGACGGTCAGCCGGTGGCCGTCCGGATGTCGCTTCCCATCCAGTTTCGCCTCCTTCAACTTGCCGGCCCCGAAGACGCCTCGAACGACGGAGCAACCGAGCTGACTGCGTCTGAACCCGGCTCCGACGGGACCCACCGGTAGTCATCGACCGGTCGGCCCGCAGCCGCGTTGCCGAAGGAGCGAACGCCATGCTCGACAGGAACGCAGAGGGCCCAGTACCGTGTAAATGCTCACAATCTTGAGCGGACGCAATCGTCACAATCGAGCACCCCATGCGGCCCGACGCGGCGCATGGAAGCGCTTACAAAACCGGTCCGCCTGCCTCCTCGCGCTTGCTCGCCGTTCTCCATCATCCAGATCCCATCGATCATGGCAGAGTCGCCCGTCGCCCCGCACCCCGGTGCCAAAACCGCCGAAGATTTTCTTCCCATCAATGGCACCGATTACGTCGAATTCTACGTCGGTAACGCCAAGCAATCCGCTCTCTACTATGCGCACGTGTTCGGCTTTCAGATTCGCGGCTATCGCGGCCCGGAGACCGGAAACCGTGAGTCCGTCAGCTACCTCTTGCGGCAGGGCAAAATCCGGTTTGTCCTGACGAGCGCGCTCGGACCGGACGGTCCGATCGCCGAGCACGTCCAGCGCCACGGGGACGGCGTCCGCGATGTAGCACTCTGGGTCGACGATGCAGAGAAGAGCTTCCGCGAGACCACCAAGCGTGGCGGCGTCGCCGTGCAGGAGCCAACGGTGCTGGAAGATGAACACGGCCAGGTGGTCCTCTCGGCTATCGCCACCTACGGCGACACCATACACACCTTCGTCGATCGATCCGAATACGATGGTCTTTTCCTCCCCGGCTTCGAGGAATGGGAGAACGAGTTCTGGGAGCCGCCCAGCTCCGTCGGGCTGAAATATGTGGACCACTGCGTTGGGAATGTCGAACTCGGCGACATGAACAAGTATGTCGACTACTACGCCGACGTGATGGGATTCAAGAATCTCATCTCGTTCGATGATCAGGACATCTCGACGGAGTACTCGGCCCTGATGTCGAAGGTGATGTCGAACGGCAACGAGCGGATCAAATTCCCGATCAACGAGCCGGCCGAAGGCAAGAAAAAGAGCCAGATTGAGGAGTACATCGAGTTCTATCGCGGGGCCGGTGTTCAGCACGTCGCCCTCGCGACGGATGACATCATCGAGACGGTCACCGAACTGCGCCGTCGGGGCGTCGACTTTCTGCACGTGCCGGACACCTATTACGACCGGGACGTGCTCATCGACCGGGTCGGCACCATCGACGAGTCGATCGATGCCCTCGAAGAGCTCGGCATTTTGATCGACCGGGACCCGGACGGTTATCTGCTCCAGATCTTTACGAAGCCGGTCCAGGACCGCCCAACGGTGTTCTACGAAATTATTCAACGACAGGGAGCCCGCTCCTTCGGGGCCGGCAACTTCAAAGCGCTTTTCGAAGCCATCGAACGCGAGCAGGCCAAACGAGGAAACCTGTAGACCCGCGCCGCTCGGTTCCTGCCGTTGCGGCCGACTGCACAGGCCGCAGGCGCGACGACACGCACATCGAACTTCGCATCCCAAATTTTACACGCAAACCATGCCATATTACGTGAGGATGGGTGACGTCCCAAAGAAGCGGCACACCCAGTTTCGCCGGCCGGACGGAGAGCTGTACACGGAGGAGGTGATCGGCGCGGAAGGATTTAGCGGCATTCAGTCCATCGCGTATCACATCCACCAGCCGACGATCGTCGACCGCATCGAGGAGCCGGTCGAGTACGACATCGAATTCGCGGACGAGGACTTCCTCCAGCACCGCCACATCAAGGGCTTCGACGTGGAGGCAGGTGGCGACTGGCTGACCGGCCGGACGTACATGATGGGGAACTCGGACGTGAACCTGGCGCTGGTCCGGCCGACGGAGCAAATGGACGATTACTTCTTCCGCAATGCCTCCTGCGACGAGTTGGTCTACGTCCATGAGGGCGAGGGCCGGCTGGAGAGCCCGCTCGGTACGGTCGAGTTCACGGACGGCGATTACGTTCATGTGCCGCGCACCATCGCGCATCGCTGGGTTTTCGACGGCGACATCGAGGAGAACCCGCCGCGGCTTCTGGTGATCGAGTCGAACTCCGAGGTCCGCTTCCCGAAGAAATACCGCAATAAGCGCGGACAGCTCCTCGAACACAGCCCGTTCTGCGAGCGCGACATCCGGCCGCCGGCGGAGTTGACGGCCTACGATGAGGAAGGGCCGTTCGAGATCCGAATCAAGAAGCACGGCAAGCTGCACCGCTACTTCGTCCGGTACCACCCGTTCGACGTCGTCGGCTGGGACGGCTGCATGTACCCGTACGCCACCTCGATCCACGACTTCGAGCCGATCACGGGACGCATACACCAGCCGCCGCCCGTACACCAGCACTTCGAAGCGCACAACTTCGTCGTGTGCTCCTTCGTACCGCGCCTCTTCGACTACCACCCGAAATCGATCCCGGCGCCGTACAACCACAGCAACATCGACTCCGACGAGGTCCTCTTCTACGCGGAGGGCGACTTTATGAGTCGTCGCGGCATCTCGCGCGGCTCCTTCTCCCTGCATCCCGGCGGCATTCCGCACGGGCCGCATCCAGGATCGACGGAAGCCTCCATCGGCAAGGAAGGCACCGAGGAGCTCGCGGTCATGGTCGATACCTTCCGCCCGCTGAAACTCACGAAGGCGGCGCTCGACGTGGAGGACGCCGACTATGCCTACTCCTGGCAGCCGGAGCGCCACGCCGGAGGGGACGGTCAGGTCCAGACTGAGCAGCCGGCGAAGCCGTAATGCGGATTGTGTATTGTGGATTGAGTATTGTGGATGGGAGTGACGATTGAACTGTCGCCTCCCTCCGCAGCCTTGAGCGGCGTCTCTGCCTTTCGGCGGGGGCGCCGTTTTTCTTGTTCATGACCCACGTTGATGGCAAGCACGCAGGATACCCCGCGCATCGCGTCGTCCCCCGCTCCACGCCGGCGATTTCAACCACAAAAAGACGTCAACCACAAAAAAAGTGCCGCCCCGATCGGAGGCGACACCCTGGCGATGCCCGTGCGTGCGTCGACAGATAAGCACGTCTACACAAACAGGTTTACCACCGAAACACTCGGTCAACTCAGTCCACCGACGTCGCCTTCTCCACGATCAGCAGGATGTGCTGTGTGTGAGCACGCGTTTCGGTGTTCACGCCGCGACGGTTGCCGATCAGATCCTCAATGCGATTGAGGCTGTGCAGAGCCGCGGTTTGAGCGATCGGATCGTAC